>NZ_JBHXFA010000173.1:10491-13837 GCF_042724175.1 Streptomyces sp. NPDC127084 | reverse complement strand
TCGTAGCCGTCCTTGTCGGTGTCGCCGATGGCCACGGCCGAGCCGAACTGGTCGCCTGCCTCGTCGATCCCCGGGACTCCGCTGCTGGCCTGGGTATAAGAGCGGCCGTTGGCGAGGCCGTCGGCGCTGCCGTAGGCCACGTAGATCTTGTTCTGCTCCGGGTACGCGGTGACCAGGTCCTGGCGGCCGTCCTTGTTGAGGTCGCCGAAGGCGGAGCGGGAGTCGGTGAAGAGCTGGTACGGCCCCTTGAAAACCGAGCCCTTGACCAGGCCGGTGGCGGAGCCCTTGAGCACGACACCGCTTGTCGCGCCGCTCCCGAGCGGCACTCCGCCGCTCACCACGATGTCGTCGATGCCGTCGCCCGTCGTGTCTCCGACATAGAGCTCGGACGTGCCGACCTTGTCCAGCTTGTCGGTGTCGCGGTGCCACACCCCCGCCGGCTTGCCGGTCGTGCGGTTGATCGGGCCGAGCAGGACACTGGGGCCGTATCCCAGGCCGTAGTGGCTGCGGCTGACGAAGTCGTCGACGCCGTCGCCGTTGACATCGCCCACCCCGAAGCCGCCACCCAGCAGCTTCGGGTCGGTGGCGGTGTAGTTGCCGGTGGGCATGGCGGTCGCGGCGCCGGTGATGCCGTCCCCGCCGCCCCAGAGCACCATGTTCTTCTCGAGCCAGCGGACGACCAGGTCGTCGTATCCGTCGCCGTCCAGGTCGCCGTGGCCGCTGACCTCGCGCCACCGCTCGTCTTCGACGGGGTCACCAGGGACACCCGGGGTGGCCTTGCTGATGACCGAGGCGGTCTCGTACCGCAGGCCGGTCGGGGAGCCGTAGGCGATCGTCACGACACCGGCGCGCTTGACGGTGCCGACGGGCGCGGTGTGGGCACCGATGGCGAGGTCCGGGTAGCCGTCGCCGTTGAAGTCGGCCTTGCCGTCCTCGGCCTTGGCGCCGACCAGGGCTGCGGCCTTGGCCGCGGCCTTCGGCGCTGAGCTTGCCGCGGTGGCCGCGGGTGCCAGAGCGGTGACGGCGAGGACGGTTGCCGCGCAGGCCGCGGCAGCGGTGAGCGCCTTGGAGCGCATCGAATCCCCCAGTTCGGATGAGGTGCGTGGGACGTGGTGCACGGTGCCTGTGAGGAGTAGGTGGCAGGTGCGGAGGGTGACACGGCTCAGCTGTTCAGGCACGTCCGGGACCGGGCGCGGTCCGGCCTTCGGGTATGCCGGATGCGGCCGTCACGGCTCACCCCGAGCCGCCGCAGGTGACCGTGCTCGCCGTTCCGGCCGGAGCATGTGCCGTGGTGGGAGCAATGCCGACGGTGGCCATGCCCGTCGCGGCACGGAGAACCGCTACTGCGGTGGAGCGCGGAAGCACCAGGTACCCCTCGTTGACGTGGAAAAAGGCGCCATGAAGGCAACCGTGATCCAGACCCGGCTGCGGAGCGAAAGGTTGTACGAGGAAGGAGGAATCAGCTCAGGGATTCCTCGGCTTCCGCGGCCTGTCAAGCCCCGAGATGCAGGGGCGTGACTCGTCGGTGCGGCAGGCGCTTAATGGAGGTGAAGGGTCATCCGGGACCACCGGGAAGCCCGAAGCAACGGGAAGCCCGGGATCACCGGGAAGGGGGAGAGAACGGGAGAGAGCCGTGAGTTCCCAGCCACCCCCATCCGAGCGTCCCACCGGGCCGCCGTCAGGTCCGCTGTCCGGCCGGCCGACGAGTAGACCGGGCCGGCCGACCAGCGAACCGGGCAAGCCGGTTCCGGAGCCGGACCACGAGGCCGTGTCAGGCCCGTCGGCCGCCCCCGGCACGCCTGCCGGGCCGCCCCCGGCCTCTTCCGTGCCCCCGACCGACTCGGCTGATTCGGGTTCTACGGGTTCTACGGATTCTTCGGGCCCTTCAGTGGCGCCGTCTTCCCGGTGGCGGCCGTTCCGAGGGCGCAACGCCTTGGCGAGCCTGGGTGCCGTCCTGGCCCTCGTGACGGCGGTGATCCTCGCCTTCGCTCTGCAAGGCGGCGGCATCGGCGGTGGTGGCAAGGCCAAGGGAGAGATCTTCCTGGAGACCACATCGGCGTCGGGGAAGGACCCGTTCACCCCGTCCACGGTGTCGGACCCCGGAGAGGAGGCGAAGGCCGCGGATGCCGCGGCCCCGGTCGCCGGCAACGCCACCCGCGTGGTCGACGGCGCGCACCCGGGGTTGTACGGAGGCACGAAGAAGGCCGCGAGCTGCGATGTCGAGAAGCAGATCACGTACCTCTCACGGGACGCGGCCAAAGGGAAGGCGTTCGCCGGTGTGCTGGGCATCCGCCAGCCGGACATCCCCTCCTACCTGAGGTCGCTGACCCCGGTCAGGCTGGGCTGGGACACCCGGGTCACCAACCACGGCTACACGGACCAGGCCGCCACCAGCTACCAGGCCACCCTCCAGGCGGGTACGGCCGTCCTGATCGACGACCGAGGCGTCCCCCGCGTCCGTTGCGCCAGCGGCAACCCGCTCACCCCGCCGGTGACCGTCAAGGGCGCGAAGGCGTACACCGGACAGAAGTGGGCCTCGTTCCGGCCGGCCGCCCTCGTCGTGGTCACGCCCGCCGAGAAGCCGATGAAGACGGTCACGCTCTTCGACCACGAGCACAAGGGGTGGATCGCGCGACCGAGCGGAGACCAGTCGGCCGGCAAGGACCGCGAGGTACCGGCGCCGAAGGGCCAGCCCTCAGGAGAGACGCCGCCCGTCCTGCGGGACGAGCAGTCCCCTCACGAGGAGAAGAAGCCGGAGGCGCCGAAGTCCCCGGACGAGCAGAACACGGAGCACACGGACCAACCCGGCAAGACTCCTGAGACTCCCGGGAAGCCCGAGACACCCGAGACACCCGAGCAGAAGCCGGAGAAGAAGCCGCAAGAGCAGCAGCCCGAGGAGCAGCCGAAGCAGAACCCCGAGCAGCAGCAGGAGCCGCAGTCCCCCGCACCGCTGTCCCCTGAACCGCAGTCCCCCGGACAAAAGCAGGACCAGCCGCGAAAGCCCCAGGAGCAGCCGCAGAAACCGAAGCAGGAGGACCAGCCGGTGCCGCCCCTGCCGATACCGCTGCCGCAGTCCCCGCAGCTTCCCCGGCTACCCGACTACGTGCTGCCGGGCCTCTCGGAGCACCAGCAGCAGCCGCCGCAGTCCGATCCGTCGTAGGTCGGTTCCGAACCATCCACCGCACACCTTGGTACGACATGGCACGATCGCACAGGTGACCAGTAGACCCACCCCCGGGGGGGGGGGGGGGGGGCTGGGGGGGGGCGCGGGGCCCCGCGCCCCCGGCCGGCGCGTCGAGCCGCGGGCGCGGCCGGAGGGGGCGGGGGCGCGCGCGGGCGGGCGTGA
>NZ_JBHXFA010000173.1:6810-10481 GCF_042724175.1 Streptomyces sp. NPDC127084 | reverse complement strand
TGTGGGTTGTGGGGGCTCCCACACCCCCCCCCCCCCCTAGGTATACCCACTCGCCCCCCCCCCCCGGGGACCCACCCCCCCCCCCCCGCGCGCCGCCGGGCCGCGCCCCGGGCCCGCCCCCCCGCCAGGTACGCGACCGGATGGATCGGGAGTACGCGCAGCCGCTGGATGTCGAGGCGCTGGCGCGTGGTGTGAACATGTCGGCCGGGCACCTCAGCCGCCAGTTCCGGCTCGCGTACGGCGAGTCCCCGTACAGCTACCTCATGACGCGGCGTATCGAACGGGCGATGGCGCTGCTGCGCCGCGGCGACCTCAGCGTCACCGAGGTCTGCTTCGCGGTCGGCTGCTCGTCCCTGGGCACCTTCAGCAGCCGTTTCACCGAACTGGTCGGCGTACCGCCCAGCGCCTACCGGCGCGAAGCCGCGCTCGCGGCGCGAGGGACAGCGGGCAGCGCAGGGGCGGCGGGCAGCGTAGGCACGGCGGACACGGAACGGATGGCAGACGTGGAGGTGGCGGCGGGCGTCGAAGGGGTGGCGGGTATCCCGCCCTGTGTGGCGAAGCAGGTCACCAGGCCGGTCAGAGACCGGTCAGGAATCGAGAAGCGCGCTCCCCGGCCCCGCGCCTAGCGTGAGATCCATGGACATCACCATTCACGCGAGCTTCCTCCCCCACGACGACGCGGACGCCGCGCTGGGCTTCTACCGCGACCTGCTCGGCTTCGAGGTCCGCAAGGACGTCGGTTTCGGTGGGATGCGCTGGATCACCGTCGGCCCCGCCGACCAGCCCGGCACCTCCATCGTCCTGGCGCCTCCGGCCGCCGACCCGGGTGTCACCGACGACGAACGCCGCACCATCACCGAGATGATGGCCAAGGGCACCTACGCCGCCATCCTGCTGGCCACCGCCGACCTCGACGGCACCTTCGCCCGGCTGGCAGCCGGCGATGCCGAGATCGTGCAGGAGCCGATCGAGCAGCCGTACGGCATCCGGGACTGTGCCGTGCGCGACCCCGCGGGCAACATGGTCCGCATCCAGGAGCTGCGCTGAACCGCACCGCCGGACACGCGAGCCGTACCGCCGGACAGGCCGGACCGCACCGCTGCACAGATGGAGTGACAGACACGATGAGCAAGGCCATAGCCAGTGCCTCCGCGGTGGACGCCCCGCACGCTGCCGACAGCCACGACATGATCCGCGTGCACGGCGCACGTGAGAACAACCTGAAGGACGTCAGCATCGAGATCCCGAAGCGCCGTCTGACGGTGTTCACGGGGGTCTCCGGTTCGGGCAAGAGCTCGCTGGTGTTCGACACGATCGCCGCGGAGTCGCAGCGGCTGATCAACGAGACGTACAGCGCGTTCGTGCAGGGCTTCATGCCGACGCTGGCGCGGCCCGAGGTCGACGTACTCGACGGGCTGACCACCGCGATCACCGTCGACCAGCAGCGGCTGGGAGCCGACCCGCGCTCCACTGTCGGCACCGTCACCGACGTCAACGCGATGCTGCGGATCCTCTTCAGCCGGCTGGGCGACCCGCACATCGGCCCGCCCAGTGCCTACTCCTTCAACGTCGCCTCGGTCCGGGCCAGTGGGGCGATCACCGTGGAGCGCGGCGCGAAGACCAAGGCGGAGAAGGCGACTTTCAACCGCACCGGCGGTATGTGCACCCGCTGCGAGGGCCGGGGCAAGGTCTCCGACATCGACCTCACGCAGCTCTACGACGACTCCAAGTCGATCGCCGAAGGCGCGTTCACCATTCCCGGCTGGAAGTCGGACAACGTGTGGACGGTCGGGATCTACGCCGAGTCGGGCTTCCTCGACCCGAACAAGCCGATCCGCAGCTTCACCAAGAAGGAGATGCACGACTTCCTCTACCGAGAGCCGACCAAGGTCAAGGTCAACGGCGTCAACCTCACCTACGAGGGACTGATCCCGAAGATCCAGAAGTCGTTCCTGTCCAAGGACAAGGAGGCGATGCAGCCGCACATCCGGGCGTTCGTGGAGCGGGCCGTCACCTTCACCACCTGCCCTGACTGCGAGGGCACCCGGCTCACCGAGGGCGCCCGCTCGTCCAAGGTCGCCGGGATCAGCATCGCGGACGCCTGCGCGATGGAGATCAGGGATCTGGCCGAGTGGGTACGCGGTCTCACGGAACCCTCGGTCGCACCGCTGCTCACCGCACTACGCGGGACGCTCGACTCGTTCGTGGAGATCGGCCTCGGCTATCTGTCCCTGGACCGGTCATCGGGCACGCTGTCGGGCGGCGAGGCGCAGCGCGTCAAGATGATCCGCCACCTCGGTTCCTCGCTGACCGACGTCACCTACGTTTTCGACGAGCCGACCACGGGTCTGCACCCGCATGACATCCAGCGGATGAACAACCTGCTGCTGCGGCTGCGGGACAAGGGCAACACGGTGCTCGTCGTGGAGCACAAGCCCGAGGTGATCGCGATCGCCGACCATGTGGTGGACCTCGGCCCCGGCGCCGGTACGGCGGGTGGCACCGTCTGCTTCGAGGGCAGCGTGGCGGGGCTGCGGGCCGGGGACACCATCACCGGGCGCCATCTCGACGACCGGGCCGCTCTCAAGGAGGAGGTGCGCAAGCCCACCGGGGCGCTGGAGATCCGCGGCGCGACGGCGAACAACCTCCAGAGCGTCGATGTCGACATCCCGCTCGGGGTGCTGACCGTGCTCACGGGTGTCGCGGGCTCGGGCAAGAGCTCGCTGGTGCACGGCTCGATGCCCAAGGAGGTCGGGGACGAGAGCGTGGTGGCGGTCGACCAGACCCCGATCCGGGGGTCACGGCGCAGCAACCCGGCGACGTACACCGGTCTGCTGGAGCCGATCCGCAAGGCGTTCGCCAAGGCCAACGGGGTGAAGCCGGCGCTGTTCAGCGCCAATTCGGAGGGAGCCTGCCCGACCTGCAACGGCGCCGGGGTGATCTACACCGACCTGGCGATGATGGCCGGGGTGGCCACCACCTGCGAGGACTGCGAGGGGAAGCGGTTCCAGCCCTCGGTGCTGGAGTACCACCTCGGCGGCCGTGACATCAGCGAGGTGCTCGCGATGTCGGTGACGGACGCCGAGCGGTTCTTCGGCGCCGGTGAGGCGCGTACCCCCGCCGCGCACAAGATCCTCGAACGGCTTGTGGACGTCGGGCTCGGCTACCTCAGCCTGGGCCAGCCGCTGACGACGCTGTCCGGCGGCGAGCGGCAGCGGCTGAAGCTGGCCACGCACATGGCCGACAAGGGCGGTGTCTACGTCCTCGACGAACCGACCACCGGTCTGCACCTCGCCGATGTCGAGCAACTGCTCGCCCTGCTCGACCGGCTGGTCGACTCGGGCAAGTCGGTGATCGTCATCGAGCACCACCAGGCGGTCATGGCCCACGCCGACTGGATCATCGACCTGGGCCCCGGCGCGGGCCACGACGGCGGCCGGATCGTCTTCGAGGGCACTCCGGCCGACCTGGTCGCCGCCCGCTCCACGCTGACGGGTGAGCACCTCGCGGACTACGTGGACGCGTAGGCCGGTTCTCACGGCCCGCCGTCCTCAGCGACAGGCTGCCCCGGGGGCGGGGGGGGGGGCCCCCGCCCCGGGGCGCGCGCGGGGGGCGGAGAGTTAGTTAGAGGGGGGGGTGGGTTTGGAGTCACAGCCCCCAGACCGCCCGGG
>NZ_JBHXFA010000173.1:0-6800 GCF_042724175.1 Streptomyces sp. NPDC127084 | reverse complement strand
CGGTGTGTGTGGGGCTGCTCTCGGGGCCGGCGGTCTCGCTGCGCGCGGCCCGCGGGGGGTGGGGGACCCCCCCCCCCCCGGCGCGCCCGTCGTGCCTTCGATATTTTCAGAAGAGGGGGATGACCATGTACGTACCCACCACCTTCCAGCCGGTCGTGACGGAGCGGTTGGTCCTGCGCCTGTTCACGGCGGACGACATCGAGGACATGTACGCGTACCAGGGGCTGCCCGAGGTGGCCAGGTACCTCTACCGGCAGCCGCGCGACCGCGCCCGCTGCGCCGAGGTGATCGAACGCTTCAGCCAGGGCACCCACTGGAAGGAGGACGGCGACAACCTCACCCTCGCGGTATGCCGCCGTGACACCCCCGGGGTGATCGGCGAGGTCACCGTCACGCTGTCCAGCGCTTACGCCAGGCAGGCCGAGATCGGCTGGACCTTCCACCCCGGGCACGGAGGCCGGGGCTATGCCACGGAGGCCGCACTCGCACTCCGCGACCTGGCCTTTCGCGAGCTGTCCGTGCACCGTCTGTACGCCCGACTCGACGCGGAGAACAGAGCGTCCGAGCGGATCTGCGAGCGACTGTCGATGCGCCGTGAGGCGCACCTGATCGACAACGACCGCAACGACTGGGGCTGGGGCAGCGAGTACGTCTACGCGATCCTCGCCCGGGAGGCTGCCGACTCCGCGGAACCGCGGCCCTGAGGCTGGCGGCCCTGGGGCCGGAGCTACGTGCCCGGCTCCGGCCCGTACCACTGGAGGGGCCGGCCGGTCACTGCCGCGATGCCCTCGAAGTCGTGGTCCCGGTGCAGGAGAGTGAGCCCCCGCAGCTCCGCTGTGGCGGCCACCACCAGGTCCACCGCACCGGCGCTACGGTGCTTGCCCTGCTTGGTGAGCGCCTCCTGGACCTGCCAGGCCCGGTCGTAGGCGCGGTCGTCGACCGGGACACAGCCGAAGATCAACCGGATGTCCTCGATGCCCCGTGCTCTGTCGGCAGCCGATCGGGCGCTGAAGGAGAAAATCCAACTCGGTGGTGGGGCAGGTGGCACTGAGACCGGCTGCCGCCGCCTGGTCCCAGGCTCGCCGAAGCAAGCGGCCCTCCGTGCAGCCGTGAACTGCGGCGGCGGCCTCAGTTGCGGCAGCCGCATCCGGCTGCGCTCTTGGCCGCGCTGACGGTGACGGCCGGGTCGGCCGCCTTCTCGTCAGGAGAGCAGCAGGCGGTGACTCCGCAGCACGGGTCGTCCGCGGGAGTGGTGGCGGCGCCCGGCTTGGTGGCGCGGACGATGGCGGAGTGCATCCCGTCGGCGACCGCGTGGGTCGGGGTGATCTCGATCTCCGTGAAGCCGGCCGTTTCCAGGCCTGCCCGGTATTCGGCGAAGGACAGGGCGCCTGCGACGCAGCCGACGTAGTCGCCGCGCTCGGCCCGCTGGTCGGCGGTGAGGGTGTCGTCGGCGACGACGTCGGAGACGCCGATCCGGCCGCCTGGCTTGAGCACGCGGAACGTCTCGGCGAACACGGCGGGTTTGTCGACGGACAGGTTGATCACGCAGTTGGAGATCACCACGTCGATGGTGCCCGCGGGCAGCGGGATCGCCTCGATGGTGCCCTTGAGGAACTCGACGTTGGTCGCACCCGCGTTCGCGGCGTTGGTGAGGGCGAGGGCGAGCATCTCCTCGGTCATGTCCAGGCCGTACGCCTTGCCGGTCGGGCCGACGCGACGGGCGGAGAGCAGGACGTCGATGCCGCCGCCGGAGCCGAGGTCGAGTACGCGCTCGCCCTCGCGCAGTTCGGCGACGGCGGTGGGGTTGCCGCAGCCGAGGGAGGCGGCGACGGCTTCCGCGGGGAGCGCGTCGCGCTCGTCGGCGGCGTAGAGGGTCGAACCGAAGTTCTCGTCGACCTCGACCGGCTCGGGCCCGCAGCAGGCGGCGGTGCCCTCGGCGACCTTCACAGCCGCTGCGGCGTAGCGCCGGCGGACGGTCTCGCGCAGGTCGGTGGACTGCTCGCTCATGGCTCACTCCCAGGTGACGGGGCATGGCATGCCCCTGAACTGCCTGTATTGGTGTTCTTCGATTCAAGCTTGCATCTTGAATTGAAAAACGTCAACATAGACACATGTCGAAACAAGAGCTCGGGCTGATCGGCCAGGACGCGGCCTGCTGCCCGGGACTGTCCGCCGCACCGCTGGACGACGAGCAGGCCGCCGACCTGGCGAAGGTCTTCAAGGCTCTGGGGGATCCGGTCCGGCTGCGCCTGATGTCGATGATCGTCTCGCGCGGCGATGGCGGTGAGATCTGCGTGTGCGAGCTGACCCCGGCCTTCGACCTGTCCCAGCCGACGATCTCCCACCACCTCAAGCTGCTGCGCCAGGCCGGCCTCATCGACTGCGAGCGGCGCGGGACCTGGGTCTACTACTGGGCGCTGCCCGGGGTCTTGGACAAGCTCGCCGCGTTCCTGACCGGCCCGAGGACCGTCGGAGCCCGCGCGTGAAGGCTCCGCTCAGCCGCCGCGCCGCCGCGGAGGCGGTCGGGACCGCGCTGCTGGTGGCGGTGGTGGTCGGATCCGGCATGCAGGCCACCGAGCTGAAGCGCGATGTCGGGGTGCAAACTGCTTGCCAACTCCCTCGCCACGGTATTCGGCCTGGGAGTGCTGATCCTGCTGTTCGGGCCGGTGTCCGGCGCGCACTTCAACCCGGTCGTCAGCTTCGCCGCCTGGTTCACCAGTCGCCGCAGCGCGGATGGTCTGGCCCTGCGGGACGTCGCCGTGTACGTGCCCGCTCAGATCGCGGGCAGGATCGGCGGCGCGGTCCTGGCCGACGCGATGTTCGCCAAGCCCTTGACCTGCTGCGTGCGCCCCCGGCTACCGGTCCAGCAGGTGCTGCATGACGGTTTCGGGAACAGCCGGGTTCGCTGCGGCGTGGGCGGCGGTCGCGGTGTCGTGCAGGAGGGCTGCCAGGACGCGGGTGGGCAGGCGGGGGTCGGCCGCTGCTTCGTCTCTGATGTGCTGGTGGGGGTCATCGAGCAGGCGGATCACGGATTCGGTGGACAGGCGCGGGTCGCGCAGGGCGCCCCAGCGGACACCTGGGTCCGCGTCCCTACTGAACCGTTCCACCAGTTCGACGCTCGACTCCGGATCGAGGAGTGCGAGCTTGCGCACAAGAGGGTTGGGATCGGCCGCGTAGCGGATGGTCCCGTGCCGGGGGAAGTTGGGATGCTCGACCATCCGTGCGGCTGAGTAGCCGTCCCAGCTCCGCACCATTTCCAGGAGTACGTCGGCCGGGGCCTGGGCGCAGTGTTCGGCCAGGAAGAGCCGGACAACCCAGTCCTCGTCGCGCGCCAGCAGGTCGACCACGTCGAGTGGCAGGTTCTTCGCGCAGGCGGCACTGCGGCGGAGCATCACGTGCGCGGAGGTGGCGCAGCGGCGCATGGCCTCCTCGTCGTCCTCCAGCTCCCGGACCCACGGCAGCGGGGAGCAGCGGGCCTTGGGGTCGAACTCGAACTCTATTCGGGAGCGTTGTGCTTCGGTGAGGTCCGGGCGGATGGAGATCAGCCGGCGGATGTGGGGGTCCGGGTCCTGGCCGAGCAGGGTCACCAGGTCGGCGTCCAGGTTCGGGTTCTGCGCCGTTGCACCGTGCAATTCGGTCTCGGTGCGGTGGACCAGGTCCTTGGCCAGCTCGCGGCTGAGCACGCAGGTACCGGCGGCACGTTCTCGGTGCCTGTCACTGGGGAGTTCGGCGAAGTCAGCCGCAGAGAGCGGCGTGGAGCGGTGGTGCCGCAGAACGGCTTCGGCTCGCACCCCGGCGTCGGGGTCCGCGAGAAGGACCGCCTGCGCCGAAGGGGCCAGGTGAGTCCAGGCGCGCGGGGCGGCTGCGGCGCGCACCTGGGGGTCCGGATCGACGGCGAGTGCCGCAAGAAGCCGCACCGGCAGGTCGCGGTGGAGAGCCAGTTCGGCGCGTACGCGCGGGCTGGGATCGGCGGCGAGCTGGGCGTACGTCGCATCGGTGAGTGGTGATCGGCCGTCCACGGCGCACGTGAGGAGTATCCACCGGTGATGCGGCTCCGGATCGTGGAAGAGTTCGGCGCGCTGGTCGGCGTTGAGCAGCCATCGTTCCGCCAGACCTTTGCGTACCCGCCACTCGGGGTGCGCGACCCAGGCCCGGACCACGTCCTCGGGCAGTTCCCGGTGGATCAGCCAGGACGGGAGCCGCTCCTCAGGGCCGACGTCGAGGAGACGGTGCAGCACGGGCGCGGACGCGGCGCGGTTCCTGGCCAGCCCTTCACGCCACGCTCCGCGCAACCTGGCAGGGGCGGTCTTCCCTCGCAGGACGCTGTTCCAGCCGGCCTCGCGCTCCTCCGCGCTCTCGACTGCCCGGGCCTGTGCCGACGATTCCAGCCAGTCGGTGAACGGGGCGATGGCGATGAACCAGACCGCGTACTCCTCGGTGGTGGCGCCCAGAACGCTCTCTCCGTCCAGGGACATGGCCACGAATTCCGGTTGGCCCGGCTTCGGGCCGAGGTGCCCGGCCAGGTCCCAGCGCTCCGCCAACCGCACTCTGGTCCAGTGGCCGCGCTCGCAGCAGGTGCAGCCCTGGTTGGCGACGCTGATCAGGAACTCCCCGTCGGTGTTGATCACGTCGTGCTCGACAGCGAGCCGGTGCCACTGCTGGTTCGACTCGGTGACCAGGTCGGGATGGGCGTTCGGCACAGCGAGCGTGGGGTCCGTGTTCCCTGCGATCACCGGCCGCCAAGCGGCCGCCGCGGGCCGTGCGGCGAAGACCCGGCCGTGCCCGACCACCTCCAGGCCGGCGCGATGGAGTAGTTCGCTCAGTGCGCTCTTCCCGTCCGTCATGACGACCATCTTCCGCTACGGCGAATGGTGCGAAGCCGCGAACCGATGGCCATGCCTGTCACAGGAGTTGGGGGCGAGGGGCGGCAATTCGACGCCCGGCGGGCGAATTTGTGCAGTGAGGTACCATCTCGTATGGCGTAATGGAAGTCAGCGCCTGTGCAGCACCGTGCGTTGGGTCTGTGGTTACCTCGCCGTCGATTCGGCCGCACGCGAGCACTTGTCACGCCGGGGGTGCCCGCTCTCAGGATATCCGGAGAGCGCGTTCTTCCCACTGCGCGCTACCGGGTGGCGGCAATCTTCGCTGCCCGCACGAGCCTCGCCCATTTCACCGGTAGTGGTTTGCAGGCTCCTTTCTGGAGACGACGTGAAAATCCTCCCCGAGATCTCTCGCACGCTGAGTGAATACCTCCTCATCCCCGGCCTGACCACAGAGGCCTGCACGCCGGACAACGTGGATCTCGGGGCGCCACTGGTGCGTCACCGAGTCGGCGAGGAGTCGGCCGTTCGGATCGCCACGCCCATGGTGAGCGCCGTGATGCAGGCGGTGTCGTCGCCGACGCTGGCGGTGGCCCTGGCGCAGGTCGGCGGGCTGTCGTTCATCCACCAGAACCAGCAGATCGAGGACCAGGCCGCGGACGTACTGGCGGTCAAGCGGCACAAGGCCGGCTTCCGCACCAGCGAGGTCACCGTGGCGCCGGGGACGCCTCTCGGCGAGGTCGCATACCGGCTCTCGAAGACGGAGCAGGGCGTGGCCGTGGTCACGCAGAGCGGTGAAGCGGGCGGCGAGTTCCTCGGCATCATCAGCCTCGACGACTTCCACCTGGAGCGTCACGGGGCCTCGGAGAACGCCGGCAACCGCATGCGGGGCCGCGACAACCTGGTCACCGCTCCCGCCTCCGTCTCGCTGTCCGAGGCCAATGAGCTCATCTGGCAGCATCATCTGGACGTGCTGCCGGTGCTCGAGGACGGCCGGGTCGCCTCCCTGGTCCTCAAGCGGGACTACCAGGCCCACAAGACGTACAACCGTGCCACGGTGGACAGCGAAAAGCGTCTGCGCGTGGGTGCCGGTATCAATTCGCGTGACTTCAAGGATCGTATTCCCGCCCTGGTGGAGGCCGGTGCGGACGTGCTGTGCCTGGACTCCTCCGATGGCTATTCCGTGTACCAGGCGAAGACCCTCGAATTCGCCCGGGAGACATACGGGGACGATGCCTTCGTCGGTGCGGGGAACGTCGTCGACGGCCGGGCGTTCCGTTATCTGGCCGACGCGGGCGCGGCGTTCGTGAAGGTGGGGATCGGCGGCGGTGCCATCTGCACCACGCGGGAGCAGAAGGGCATCGGCCGCGGTCAGGCCTCCGCGCTGCTCGATGTGGTCGAGGCGCGCGACGCATACGCCCAGGAGACCGGCGTGTACGTGCCGCTGTGCTGCGACGGCGGTCTGCTCAACGACTCGCACATGGCGATGGCCCTGGCGATGGGGGCGGACTTCATCATGCTCGGCCGCTACTTCGCCCGGCTCGACGAGAGCCCGTCCCGCAAGCTGCAGATCGGCGGCCAGTGGTACAAGGAGTACTGGGGCGAGGGCTCGCGGCGCGCGCAGAACGCGGCCCGCTACGGCCAGCGCGGCCAGATGGTCTTCGAGGAGGGCGTCGACGGCTACGTCCCGTACGCGGGCAGCCTGTACGACAACGTGGAGCGCACCCGGGCGAAGCTGATCTCCACCATGATCAGCTGCGGGTCGACGAACCTGCGGGACTTCCACCGGGACGCGGTGCTGGCCCCGGTGTCGGCGGAGTCGTTCAAGCAGACCGGCGCCGAGATCGAGGTACGCCGGCCCGCCATCGACGCCGGGGAGTGAGCCTGCCGACCGGACGGCCCCGGGCCCTCGGCCGGCGTGGCCCACGGCCCGGGGCGGCCCCCCCCCACACGCGCGCCCCCCCCGGGCCGGGCTCCCCC
>NZ_JBHXFA010000172.1:0-13886 GCF_042724175.1 Streptomyces sp. NPDC127084 | reverse complement strand
GCCTTTCCGTGTCTCCCATGGCCCGGTCCCATCAGGGGAGGGGGAAGACTCAGAGCTTCAGGTCCCAGACCACGTCGTCGTGGGCGATGCCGGGGCTGATCTCGATGGTCAGGTTCTTGGCGTCGGCCGCGGCGTCGAACGCCCAGGTGACAGTGGCCTTCTTGCCGGGCAGCACGGTGCCGGTGAACGGGCCGCCGACCTTGCCGTCGAAGATCTGCTCGGCGTTGACGCCGTCCTCTCCGGCACGGGCCTCGGCAGTCACCAGCGAGGCGTCGAACTTCTCCTTGCCGGCGTTCTCGATGACGATGGTGACCTTGTAGGCCTTGTTGCCCTTGGTGTGGCCGACGGCGTACTCGCCCGGGGTGTACGGCTTGGGTTCGGACACCGTGATCGTCAGCTTGTCGTCGTAGACGGCGGAGTCACCGGCCCCGAGTGCCTCGCCGGTCGCGTCCTCTCCGGCCGCGCCCTTGTCGCTCTTGCCGTCCTTGCTTCCCTTGTTGTCCTTGTTGCCCTTCGTCTTCGACGAGGCACTGCTCGACGTGGACTTGTTGATCTCGTCGACCGCGTCGCTCACGACCGCGAAGGTCACCACGGCGCCCACCACCGACAGGATCAGGGCCACCACTCCGAGGACGACGCCGGTCGTGGCGGCCCCCTTGTTGGTGGCTTCGCCGCGCTTCACACGGCCGCGTCCGGTGATGCCGAGGATCAGTCCGATCAGTC
Source organism: Streptomyces sp. NPDC127084 (assembly GCF_042724175.1). Lineage (NCBI taxonomy): Bacteria > Bacillati > Actinomycetota > Actinomycetes > Kitasatosporales > Streptomycetaceae > Streptomyces > Streptomyces sp. NPDC127084. The sequence goes on along the minus strand of NZ_JBHXFA010000172.1, from coordinate 13,163 downwards.
CCAGGATGCCGGCCAGCCAGAACAGGAACATCGGCAGACCGGCGAGGACGCCGACGATTCCGAGGATCAGTGCGGCAGTGCCGAGGCCGTTGCGGGCCGCGACCGGGGCCGGGGCGGGAACGCCCGGCTGGGGGTACTGGGGCGACTGCGTGTACTGGGACATGAGTGTCCTCCAGAGCTGTAGGGACGAGCGTCGCCGCGATGAGACGCCGATGGAGCGGAGGTATCGACGTCGGTGCCGTTCGGCATTTCCGTGTGGCGACGAGTTAATAACAGCAGAGCCTGTGAACCGAGTCAACATGGTTCACGGGATTCAGGTCGACTCACGCTGTGAATGGGGGTGTCTTGCCTGCGTCGGTATGCTCGGTGTCACCAGAGCCGAGAGCCGAGAGCAGGGGGCCGCCACGTGCCGGACAACGCAGCAGAGGTGACCGCCGCCGGAATCGCCCGACTCGCCGGAGTGGGACGTGCCGCGGTGAGCAACTGGAGGCGTCGGCACGCCGATTTCCCGAAGCCGGTCGGCGGGACCGAGACCAGCCCGTCGTTCGCGCTCGCCGACGTCGAGGGCTGGTTGCGTGGTCAGGGCAAGCTCGCCGAAGTGCCGCTGCGCGAGCGGGTCTGGCAGCAGCTCTCCGCCCATCCCGCCGGCGCCGTCACCGCTCTCGCCCACGTCGGCTGCGCCCTGCTGCTCGTACGGGACCGGCCCACCGCCTGGCTGGAACTCACCGCCGTGTCGGACGAGCGCATGGCCGTCATGCTGCCCACCGCCCTGGAGGCGGTGCTGACCACAAGGCTCGGGCCGTCTGCCGCGCGCGCCGTGCCGACCCCGGGAACGCCCGACCTGATCCACTCCGTCCCCCTGCTGCGCGGTGCGGCCGAGCTGGCGGCGGAACGCGGTGCACACCAGGCGTACGAGTTCCTCATCGGACGGCACCTCGACGCCAACCCCCGCCAGTACACGCTCACCCCACCCGGCCCCGCCGCCCTGATGGCCGCCATCGCCGGGCCCGCCACCACACTGTTCGACCCCGCCTGCGGCACCGGCGCACTACTGCGCGCCGGCGGCCGGCCCGACCAGGCCGGTCTGCCGGGTCAGTCCGGTCAACCGGGTCAGTCCTGCGTCCAGCCCACGGCCGTCTACGCTCAGGAAGCCGACCCGGATCTCGCCGCGCTCACCGCGCTCCGCCTCGCGCTCCAGTCCGCCGCCGACGTCCACGTGCGCATCGGGGACTCACTGCGCGCAGACGCCTTTCCGCAACTCGCCGCCGACGCCGTGCTCTGCCACCCGCCGTTCAACGAACGCAACTGGGGACACGAGGAACTCGCCTACGACCCGCGCTGGGAGTACGGCTTCCCGGCCCGCACCGAGTCCGAGCTGGCATGGGTGCAGCACGCGCTGGCCCGGCTGCGGCCGGGCGGCGCCGCGGTCCTGCTGATGCCTCCGGCCGCCGCCTCCCGCCGCTCCGGCCGCCGTATCCGGGCCGACCTGCTGCGCCGGGGTGCGCTGCGCGCCGTCGTCGCGCTGCCCGCGGGCGCGGCGCCGCCGTACGGAATCCCGCTGCATCTCTGGGTGCTGCGCCGCCCGGAGGCCGCCGAACGCCCTGCACCCGAACTGCTCCTGGTCGACACGGCCGAACAGGCAGGTGCGGCGGGAGGAGGCGGACGCGACCGGCTCGACTGGGCGGCCGTGCAGGGTACGGTGCTCGACGCCTGGGTGCCGTTCGACCGCGACGGCACCGTCACCGAGCGCCCCGGGGTCAGCCGCTCCGTCCCGGTCATCGCCCTCCTCGACGACGATGTCGACCTGGCGCCGGCCCGCCACCTCCCACCCCCGGCCGCCGGCGGCAGCGCCGCCGAACTCGCCGACGTACGCGAACGGCTGACCGACACCCTCCGGCGCACCGGCGAGCTCACCCCGCCGCCCGCCGAACCCGCCGCGGCCGTACCGGGCCGCTGGACCGGCACGACCGTGGGTGAGCTCGCCCGCGCGGGAGCCCTCGAACTGCGCTCGGGAGGTACGGGCACCAGCAGCGGCCCGGGCGCGCCTCCCGTCCTCACCGAGCACGACGTGCTGGCGGGCACCGCACCATCCGGCAGCCTTCCGGAACCGTCCGGCACCGGCGAAGAACCGGTGGAACCCGTACTCGTCCAGCTCGGTGACGTCGTCGTGCCCGTACTGGGCGGAGGCTCGGCGGCCCGTGTCATCGACGCGGCCACGGCCGGAGCCGCACTCGGCCGCAACCTCCAGCTACTGCGCCCCGATCCGGCGGCACTCGACCCGTGGTTCCTGGCCGGCTTCCTGCGCGGGACCGCGAACAACCGCCAGGCCAGCAGCTACGCCTCTACCGCGACCCGGCTCGACGTCCGCCGCCTCCAACTGCCCCGGCTGCCGCTCGCCGACCAGCGGCGCTACGGCGACCGCTTCCGGGCCCTCGCTTCGTTCGAGGACTCGCTGCGCCTCGCGGGCAGGCTCGGCGAGCAGTTGGTGCAGGGGCTGTACGACGGGCTGACGGACGGCACTGTGGAGGCGTGACCGGCTCGGACTAGGCTGGCGTGAGCAGTTCAACAACCGTTATGCGCAACCAAGGGCGGGCTGTCCTTGTCGGTGTATACGCTCAAGTCTCTGTTCGTTTCGTCGCCCGCCCCACTGCTCGCCCGCCGTTCGTCCCCTTCACGCCCAGGTCCCTCCCAGGTGATCTCGCACCCGTCAGGAGCAGCAATGCACGGCCATGGCTACGTGCCACCGCCACCGCCAGTCCGCGCCGACAACGGCGGGCGGGTCGCCCTGCGGGTGGTCTTCGTGGCGCTGACGCTGCTCAGCTGTGGCTTCCTGGCCTGGGCCGCGATGCTCCGGCTGGCGCTGCTCACCACCCTGCGGCAGCACTGGTGGGCATTCGGGGGTGTGGCCGCGTCCACCATCGGCGTCTTCGTGTTCGCGGGCGTCGCCGTCCCGGATGACCCGGACGCGCCGATAAGCGACGGCGCCGCGGTGGTCATCGTCCTGTGGCTGTTCCTGGCGACGGTCGGGGTCGTCAGCTATTACCTCGTCTCCGAGATCCGCCACTTCGACCGGCCCGCACTGCCGCCGGCGGCGGCGGCTTCCCCCGGGTACCTCCCGCCGCAGACCCAGACCACGGGCTACGGCTATCCGCCCGCGGCGGCGCCCCCGCGGGCCGCGCAGCACCCCATGGGCCCGACGAGCCAGACCATGCCGGGCCACCAGACGCAGAATCCGTACGCTCAGCCCGTGCGGCCGGCGTACACCGCGCCCACCACGCCCACCACGCCCACGCCGGCCACCGCGCCCACCCCGCCCGCGCAGCAACCGCCCCCCGACGCCGGCCCCAACAACGCCCGTATCGACCAGGTACGCGCCGAACTCGACGAGCTCAGCGACCTCCTGCGCCGGGACAAGGACCAGCGAGAGGGCGGCCGGTGAACGGACGCGTCATCGCCGGGCGTTACGAGCTGTCCACCGTCATAGGCCAGGGCGGCATGGGCCAGGTCTGGACCGGATACGACCAGCGGCTCGACCGCCGGGTCGCGGTCAAGCTGCTCCGACCCGACATGATGGCCGCCGCGACCGCCGCCGACGAGATGCGCCGCCGCTTCGTCCGCGAGTGCCGGGTCACCGCCCAGGTCACCCACCCCGGTCTGGTCACGGTGCATGACGCGGGCAGCGACGGCAACGACCTCTTCCTGGTGATGCAGTACGTCGAGGGCGCGGACCTCGCCGACCACCTGGCCGAGCAGGACCCGTACCCCTGGGAATGGGCCGTGTCGATCGCCGCGCAGCTGTGCTCCGTGCTCGGCGCCGTGCACGCCGTGCCGATCGTGCACCGGGACCTGAAGCCGCGGAACGTGATGGTGAAGCCCGACGGCACGGTCACCGTGCTCGACCTCGGTGTCGCCTCCGTACTCGACACCGACACCACCCGGCTCACCCACACCGGCTCCCCGATCGGCAGCCCGGCCTACATGGCGCCCGAGCAGGCGATGGGCGGGGCCGTCGGCCCGTACACCGACCTGTACGCGCTCGGGGTGCTGCTGCACGAACTGCTCAGCGGCAACGTCCCCTTCGCTGGCTCGACCGCCCTCGGTGTGCTGCACCGGCACCTGTACGAGCCGCCGCTTCCGGTACGGCAGCTGCGGCCTGAGGTGCCCGAGCAACTGGAGGCGCTGGTGCTGCGGCTGCTGTCGAAGGACCCGCAGCACCGCCCGGCCGGAGCCCAGGAGGTCTACGAGCAGCTCGCCCCGCTGCTGCCCGGTGCTGGGGGCGGCCCGGGAGGCTTCCCGGCGCGCGGGCAGAGCAACGGCCACAGCGCCGGAGGCGGCCCGCTCGACCCGACCCGCCCGTTCCTGCGTCCGCACGCACCCTGGCCCGACCGTGCGAGCAGCCCCGCCCCGGCGCCCCCGCAGGTCGCCGGGACCGCCGCCGCCAGGGAGCGCCCGGATGTCGCCGCCGCCGTGGACGAGGTCAAACGCCTCCTCGGTGAGGGCAGCATCACCCGGGCCGTGGACATCCTCGGTGGCATCCTCCCGGCCGCCGCGGCGGAGCACGGTGAGCACTCACCGGTCGTCAGGATCCTGCGCAAGCAGTACGCCACGACGCTGATGGACGACGGCCAGTACCGCCGTGCCCTGCCCGAACTGCGCCGGCTCGCCGATGACCGGGCGGCCGAGGCGGGCCTGGCCGACCCGCAGACCCTCCAGTACCGCTATGACGCGGCGCAGTGTCTGGAGCAGATGGGCGAGGCCGCTGCCGCGCTCACCGAGTACCGCGCGCTGCTGCCGTTCTACGGGAACCCCCACGCGCCCGGCGCCGACCACGCCCGCGGCTTCGACATCCGGCACCGGATCGGGGACCTGATGCTCGCGATGGGCGACCACGCAGCCGGGTACCAGCACCTGCAGAATCTGCTCTACGACATCGAGCGGATGTATGGCCCCGGGCACCCGCAGGCGGTCGGTCTGCGGCGGTCCCTGGACCGCCAGCGGCAGTTCAGGCCCGGGGGATGAGGCGTCGTGCAACCGGCAGCGGTGGCCCTTCCGACGCCCCGGCCCCGGCGGTCCCAGGGCCGGGTGGAGCGGCTGGGCCGTCAGGCCCTTGAGGCCCGCAGGTACGCCGCCCTGCCGATCTGCCCCAGCAGCTTCAGTCGTGAGCCGTTTGCGAGGTGCTTCGCCAGGGCCTCGCGAACGCCCGGGCGAGTGGCGTCGCCATGGCCGTCGAGGACGATGACCGCGCCGTCCGCCGCGAGTTCCTCGGACCATTCCAGATCCGCGAGAACAGCCTCTCCGGACGGGGCACCGGCGATGACGACCACACCGTAGGCCCGGCCGGAGAGGGCGCCGCGCACCTCGGGGTCGCCGGAGGTGCCCCGCAGGATGAGTGCCTCCTTGCCCTGGCGGTTGCCGCACAGAGCGAGGTTGGCGCGTACGACGTCCTCACGGGCCAGGGGTTCGACACCGCCCTCCAGCGGGTCCACGACGGTCAGCCGCGGTTCCGTGCCGGCGCGGTGCAGCATCCGCAGCAGCGCCGCCGCGAGCAGGCCGTGCCCGGTCCCGATCTCCAACACCTCACCGTTCGGCGGGGCGAGCAGCGGTACGGCCGCCAGCTTTCCGCACACATCGGACGCCGAGCCGGGCATACGCCCGACACCGAGCGCCTCCAGCGCGACCACCGTCCGGTAGGCCACCGTCAGATCCCGGCGCGCGTGTTCGGCGGACGCGCCGGTCACCGTGCCGACCTCGCGTACGAGGGCGTCCAACTGCGTCGCCGTCGGCATCCGGTGGTCGTCGCGCCCCGCGTGATCGAGCAGCAGCGCGAGCCCGTAGCTCTGCCGCCGCAGGTCGGCGACCTCGTGGTGCAGGGCGTCGAGATCGGCCTGGAGGGCGTTCGTGGCGCGCTCCAGGCGCTGCTCCACGAGGGTGAATGCCGGGCGCAGCACCCGCTTGGCCAGCCGGTTGCTCAGGAGGGAGGGCATGGCCCGGAGCGTACGCCGCAGTGCGTGTTCACCTGACTACCGAAGAGTGCTGTACGGGTGAAATCTTGGTGTCCTGGCGACGAAGCGCACCTGTTGGTGTAAATGAGGAGGCCAGGAGTCCGGCAGCCTTCCCGCGCACGACGACGGAGGCATGAGCAGGGAGAGCCCGCACGCAGATGACGGTCCAGCGGCAGGGGCAAGGGCAGTGGCGGGGGCAGATGGCGCGCTTCGCCCTGGTCGGGGCCGTCAACACGGGTACGTACTACGGCTGCTACCTGCTCCTGCTGACGCGGCTGCCGTATGTCGCCGCGCATGTCATCGCCTTTGTGCTCAGCATGACCGGCTCGTTCTTCCTGAACGCGTACTTCACCTACCGGACCCGGCCGACATGGCGGAAGTTCCTGCTCTTCCCGATCACCAACGCGGCGAACTTCGTGATCACGACGGCCGGGGTCTACCTGCTGGTCGGTATCGGCGGCTACAGCGACCGCTGGTCGCCGCTGGCGGCAGCCGCCGCGGCCATCCCGATCACGTTCGCCGTATCGCGCGCGATCATGCTGCGCCCGGAGGCGAAGCCGGAGCCGCGGCCCGATCCGCGCCCCCGGCCGGTGCCGGAGCCCACCCGTACGCGTCCGAGCTCCCCGCGGGCCGACGCGGGTCGGCGTCCCTGACGATCACTCGTGGCGGCGCGCACCCTGGCCCTCACCCGAATCGTTGATCGAGCGAACCGAAAGAACGGCACCGAAGTGGTGGCCCAAGCCACGCCGACTGCCTACCATCGATCACCGCAAGGTCTTTGTGCACCGCGTCACAATCACCACCGCACGCCGGGAGGCCCCTTTGCACCGCCGTCGTCGCACCGCGCTCGCCCTCTCCGCCGCGCTCGTCGCAGCGGGTCCCCTGCTCGCCGCCTGCGGCAACGAGGCGCATCCGGGGGCCGCGGCCGTCGTCGGGGGTGAGCGAATCGAGGTGTCCGAGCTCCAGTCGCAGGTGGAGGAGGCACGGGCGGCCCAGGCGAAGGCCCCCGATGCCACGCAGCAGATCAACAACACCGGGCAGTTGAGCCGGGCCAAGCTGGACGGCATGATCTTCGGCCGGGTGCTGGAGAAGGCCGCGGCGGACGCCGGGATCACCGTGTCGCGCAAGGAGGTCCAGGACGCCCGCGCCGGCGCCGTGCGGCAGGCGGGGGGTGCGAAACAGTACGCCGACATGCTGCTCCAGCAGCGCGGGCTCGCGCCGGATCAGATCGACGAGGCGGTACGGAAGGACGTGCTGGTCACCAAGCTGGCCGCGGCCATGGGCGCCGACCTCGGCACCCCGCAGGGCCAGCAGAAGGTGGGGGCCGCGCTCACCAAGGCCTCGCAGGGGCTCGACATCGACGTGAATCCGCGTTACGGCTCCTGGGACGATACGAAGTTCCAGCTCGGGGAGTACAAGGCCCCGTGGATCACCCAGGTCACCAAGGAGCCGGACGCCGTCCAGGCCGGAGCCTGAGCCCTGCCGCCGCCGCGTCGGAAGCGGCCGACGTAAGGTCGGGGGCGTGAACGCTGAAGCCCCTGTCGAGCCCGGCCGTATCGTCCTGCTCACCGCGAGCCATCGTGTCGCACCCGGACTCCTGTCCTGGCCCGCGTGGCAGATGCTGCGCACGGCGGACCGTGTGCTGTGCGCGGACGGCGACCACCCGCAGCTTCCGTATCTGCGGGAAGCGGGCGTGGATGTCGGGCTTGCGGCCCCCACCGCTCAGGAGCTGGTGGACGCTTGTGCCGGGGCCAGGACCGTCGTGGTCTTGGCCGCCGGCGAGGGCGATCGGAGCCTCACCGACGGCTTGGCCAGGATGGCGGGCTCGGGCCGCTTCCAGATGCCCGACCTTGAACTGCTCCCCGGCTCGTACGACCTACCCGGTGCCCGGTTGCTCGACCTCGTCCAGGTCATGGACCGGATCCGGCGCGACTGCCCCTGGTCCTCGCGGCAGACCCACGAGGGCCTCGCCAAGTACGCGATCGAGGAGGCGTACGAACTCGTCGAGGCCATCGAGGACGGCGACCGCGACGAACTGCGCGAGGAACTCGGCGATGTACTGCTCCAGGTCGTCTTCCACGCGCGTATCGCACAGGAGGACGAGACGGAGCCGTTCTCGATCGACGACGTGGCCGGCACGATTGTCGATAAGTTGATCAGCCGCCACCCGCATATCTTCGGAGACGCGCAGGCCGAGACCCCGGAGGAGGTCAAGGCCCACTGGCTGCGCACCAAGGCGGTGGAGAAGCAGCGCGACTCGGTGACGGACGGCGTCCCGCTCGGTCAACCCGGCCTGGCCCTGGCAGCGAAGCTCGCCTCAAGAGTTCGTACGGCGGGGTTGGATGTGCCGCCGCCGTCGACGCTTGCCGGAGCCGGGGACAGCGGTATCGGCTACGAGCTGCTGGCGCTGGCCGTACGCGCCGAGGCCGCAGGCCACGACCCCGAGGCGGCCCTGCGGGCGGCGGCCCGGGTGTACCGGGACGCGATCCGCGCGGCCGAAGCCGCGGCGTCGGCGGAAGCCGGGGAGACGGCGCGGAACGACGTCTGAGGCGGGCCGGACCGGGTACGTCAGTCCCGGGCTCCTCGCCGCCGGTCCACAGCGGTGAGGTCGATCTCGATCGGGTAAGGGACATCGACCTTGAGCCGATTGTGGTGGATCCCGGTGACGGCATAGGTGTTGGTGGCGGGGTCGAGCTCGTAGACGTAGACGACCGGCAGCCCGTCGCTCTTCTCGACCCGCCAGAAGTGCCGGATCCCCGCAGCCGCGTACTTGCGCGGCTTCAGCTCGCGGTCGCGCTGCACGGATTCGTCCGAGACGATCTCGACGGCGAGCAGGATGTCGGCAGGGGCGTACCAGGTCTGCTCCGACCCGCTGAGGGCGCCTTCCCGTACGACCATGAGATCAGGCTCCGGCCGGTCACGCTCGCCGAGCTTGGTCGTCATCTCCCGGATGACGTAGAGATGGTCCGGTGCTTGCCGCACCAGCGCGTTCTCCAGCAGGCGCATCGCGGCCATGTGGAAGAAGGTCTGCGGGCTCACGAAGAACAGTCCCCCGTCGATCAGCTCGGTGTGCGGCGGGAGACCCTTGATCCGGTCGAGGTCCTCCGCCGTCCACCCACCGGGGGGCGGCACCGGGAACGCATACGGCTCCTCCCGGTCGTCCTGCTCTTCCCGCCGGTCTTCGGCTGCGGCACTCATCAGCGCTCCCATGCGACGGAGTCTGGCGCGTACGACCAGGCTACCCAGCCGGAATGCCGCGATGTCCGTCGAACAGGTGATGGCCACCGCGCGGGTTAACGTCGCACCATGCATGACCAGCACCAGCCCTCCGCGGCCCCCGGGATCCCCGAGCCGGGCGCCTTCCCCGAGCTCTTCTCCTGGGAGTTCGCCACCGACCCCTACCCGGCCTACGCCTGGCTGCGTGAGCACGCGCCCGTGCACCGCACCCGGCTGCCCAGCGGAGTCGAGGCATGGCTGGTGACCCGGTACACCGACGCTCGGCAGGCGCTCGCGGACCAGCGGCTCAGCAAGAATCCGGCGCATCATGACGAGCCAGCGCACGCCAAGGGGAAGACCGGGATTCCCGGGGAGCGCAAGGCCGAGCTGATGACGCATCTGCTCAACATCGATCCGCCCGACCACACCCGGCTGCGCAGACTGGTCTCGAAGGCGTTCACCCCGCGCCGGGTAGCCGAGTTCGCCCCGCGCGTTCAGGAACTGACGGACCGGCTCATCGACGGGTTCGCGGAGCGCGGGAGCGCGGACCTCATCCACGAGTTCGCGTTTCCGCTGCCGATCTACGCCATCTGCGACCTGCTCGGCGTCCCGCAGGAGGACCAGGACGACTTCCGGGACTGGGCGGGGATGATGATCCGGCACGGCGGCGGGCCGCGTGGCGGGGTCGCGCGTTCGGTCAAGAAGATGCGGGGCTATCTGGCCGAGCTGATCCACCGCAAGCGCGAGGCTCCCGGTGACGACCTCATCTCGGGGCTCATCAAGGCGTCCGACCACGGGGAGCACCTCACCGAGAACGAGGCCGCCGCCATGGCCTTCATCCTTCTCTTCGCCGGGTTCGAGACGACCGTCAATCTGATCGGCAACGGTGTGTACGCGTTGCTGCGCCACCATGAGCAGCGCGCACGGCTTCAAACCTCCCTCGCCGCCGGGGACACCGCGCTGCTCGCCACCGGCGTCGAGGAACTCCTGCGCTTCGACGGGCCGGTGGAACTCGCCACCTGGCGGTTCGCGACCGAGCCGCTGAGCATCGGCGGGCAGGAGATCGCGGCCGGGGATCCCGTACTCGTCGTACTCGCCGCCGCCGACCGGGACCCGGACCGGTTCCCCGATCCCGATGTGCTCGACCTGGGCCGCGGGGACAACCAGCATCTCGGGTACGGGCACGGCATCCACTACTGCCTTGGGGCGCCACTCGCGCGGCTTGAGGGCCAGACCGCGCTGGCGACCCTGCTGACCCGACTGCCTGACTTGCGACTCGCGGTGGATCCCTCGGATCTGCGCTGGCGCGGAGGCTTGATCATGCGCGGATTGCGCACTTTGCCCGTTGAGTTCACCCCTTAAAGAAACTGACGACGGGTCAGTAACGTGACTTTCACGTGATCTCCCCTGTATCGGCTTGTGACACTCGTTCGGGTGCCGTTAGGTTCACCGTCAACTACCAGGGGCCCTCTGGGTTCCTTGTCGTCACACGAAAGGCCCATGCATGCTCTCCGGGAACGGTCGACACCGGCGACCCCGCCAGGCTCCCGCCATCATCGTCGCGGCAGGGGTGACGGGATCGGCCATCGCCATCCCGCTGCTCGGCGCGGGTGCCGCCTCAGCCGCTGACACCGGCACCTGGGACCGGGTCGCGAACTGTGAGAGCGGAGGCGTGTGGAACGCCGAATACGGCAACGGCTACTACGGAGGGCTTCAGCTCTCCCAGGAGGACTGGGAGCGGTACGGCGGAACGGCCTACTCGCCCAGGCCCGACCTCGCGAGCCGTCCGCAGCAGATCGCGGTCGCGGAGAGGCTGCTGGCGGCGGAGGGTTCGAGACCGTGGGAGAGCTGCGCAGCGGTCACCGGGCTTGTCACGGGCGGCGAGGTGTCCGAGGTCGATCCGGGTGACCTGGGTGCGGCGGACCGGACCCTGGGGTCCGACGGCGACTCCGGCGAGCAGGTGGACCCGCCGACGTTCGGTGACGGCGCGGACGCCGTCACTTCGGAGCCCTCGCCCTCGCCCTCGACCCCGGAGCCGGCCTCGGGCGCTGCCGCAGGCTCGGACTCCGGCTCGTCCGCGGATGCCTCGGCGCCTTCGGAGCCCCCGTCCGGCGGCGCGTCCGAGGGTGCGGGCGAGAGCGCGGACGAGTCCGCTGACTCTTCCCAGGGGGTGAGTGGCGGCACCGGCAGGCACCGCGGCGAGGCGGCCGACGAGACTGAGGCAGGCGGCGAAGCCGGGGCGGGCGAGACGGGCAATTCGGACGAGGGGCGCGAATCCGGTCATCACGCCTCACGAGGTGACGCATCGACACGAGATGGCGCCGACGTGGCGGGTGTGTACACGGTCCGCGTCGGCGACAGTCTCTACTCGATCGCGGACGCGCAGCAGGTGCCCGGCGGCTGGCCCGCGCTCTTCGACCGGAATCGCGAGGTCGTCGGGGGCGACGCCGACCTCATCCTGCCCGGCCAGAGCCTTGATCTGGGGCTGGACCAGGAGTAGTTGGGGGAGTGATTGGGGTGCCTATGTCCGCTTCTGTGAAAGTGAGACATGAGTCTCTTCCGGTCAACTGGCCCCGGATGGCTGCTAAGTAGGGCCATCCACCCTCTCACCTGCGAAAACGGACATCAGGCACCGTCAGATATGGGTGATTTCTCCCTGATGTTCCTCCTTTGAACATCGGGGAGGCGTGTGTTTACGGTCTGACCGCTCGCCATCGCGGGCCCCGTCGACCGTCACGCCGAATCCTGCCGTCGGTCGAAGGGAACAGCCGTCGCGTTCAAGCGCCGTAGGCAGGAGCGGGGGACCCAAGGTAAGTGCCGCGCCGACCCGATGAGGGTTCGGAGCGGCTTGGGGTGAAGCCGCGCGACGCAAGACCGCGCGGCCGGGCAACTCGTCTTCCGGTTCAGTCGGACACCCGTTCCGACGGACGGAGGGCGCCCCATCGGCCCGAACCCGACAGCTCACCTCGCAGGCGTCGGTGAGGGGATCACTTCATGCTGCTTTCCGGCAAGGGCAAGCACCGCCGCTCGACCGTCCGCACCACCCGTTCCGCTCGTATCGCGGCCTACGCCGCCGGTGTCACCGGTGCCGCCATCGCCGCGCCGCTCATGATCTCGGGGACCGCCTCCGCGGCCACCGCGTCCGAGTGGGACACCGTCGCCCAGTGCGAGTCCGGCGGCAACTGGTCGATCAACACCGGCAACGGCTACTACGGCGGCCTCCAGTTCTCGGCCTCCACCTGGGCCGCCTACGGCGGCACCGCCTTCGCCGCCACCGCCGACCAGGCCAGCAAGAGCCAGCAGATACAGATCGCCGAGAAGGTCCTGGCCGGCCAGGGCAAGGGCGCCTGGCCGAACTGCGGTGTGAACCTGTCCAGCACCCCGTACAGCGGTGGTGCCGCCGAGGCTCCGCAGCCCGCCAAGTCGGAAGCCGCGAAGCCCGCCGCCCCCAAGCGCGCCGAGGCCCCGACGACCCGCTCCGAGCGTTCCGCCGCACCGGTCAAGAAGGGCGACGGCGAGTACAAGGTCAAGCCCGGCGACACCCTCAGCAAGATCGCCGAGGCGGAGAACGTCAAGGGCGGCTGGAAGAAGCTGTTCGAGCTCAACAAGGACATCATCGACGACGCCGATGTGATCCACCCCGGTCAGCTCCTCCACCTGAGCTGACCCGGTCACGCTCCCGGCCTGACCCGGTCACGCTCCAGCCGACCAAGTCACGGCTCCCGGCCTGACCAGCAGTACCCCGGGGCCCTTCCGCTCAGGGCCCCCGCCCAGGGATCCCCCCACCGGGGGGGCCCCGAGGGTGCCACCCCCCCGGCTGCCCCCCCCCGGGCCCCCCCGCCCGCCGGCGCCCCGCGGTGCCCGGGGCGCTCGGCGGTGCGGACACGGGCCTCCCAGACCGCAGCCGTCCTGTCCGACCCTCGCCGCCGCCGGGCGGTCGTACGC
>NZ_JBHXFA010000171.1:6116-13928 GCF_042724175.1 Streptomyces sp. NPDC127084 | reverse complement strand
CGCCCGCCGGGCGCATCGGGCCCGGGAGCTGGGGATGCCTCCCTGGAAGATCGACCGAGTGCGGCAGCAGATGCGCGGTTGGACCCCGGATGGGGTGGCGATGGCGCTGCGCGCCGTCGCCGAGGCGGACGCGGGCGTCAAGGGTGGAGGCGACGACCCCGAGTACGCGCTGGAAAGGGCCGTGGTGACGGTAGCGAGAGCAGCACGTCTGCGGCGCTGAGTCGTTGCCCGGTCGCCGGTCGCCGGTCGCCGGTCGCCGGTCGCCGGTCGCCGGTCGCCGGTCGCCGGTCGCCGGTCGCCGGTCGCCGGTCGCCGGTCGCCGGTCGACTCGGTGGTGGCGGTGCCTGCGCGCCCGGCCGTGGGCTGCTGTGGTCGTGCCAGTGTGCACGTGCGCCAGTGCCTGCCAGTGCCTGTCAGCGCCGTGCGGTTGCGCTGCCGAATTGCCGGTCGCCGTGCCCGGGGCGGCGTTCGCCGTCGCGTTTGGTTTCCGGGGCCGGAAACCAAGAACCCCGCCTCCTCCGTCCCGGGAAGGACGAAGAGGCGGGGCCCATGGTCCGGCCGATAAGCCGGGAAGTGGTGGTCTCGCACCCGCGTGGCGAACGCAGGCCGCGTGCGAGTCCGGGGTGCCGGGTGGGAGCGGATGAGAGAGGGCCCGCTGGATCCGCCCGGCGATCAAGTCTTGGGAGTCGCCTCCCGGGTGTTACGGAGCTCAGGCCTGGAGGGAGGCAACCTTGGAAGCCAGCGCCGACTTCTTGTTGGCGGCGGCGTTCTTGTGGATGACGCCCTTCGAGACAGCCTTGTCCAGCTTGCGGGCCGCCTCGCGGGTGGCCACGGTGGCCTTCTCGACGTCGCCGGAAGCGACAGCCTCGCGGGCCTTGCGGATCGCGGTCTTGAGCGACGACTTGACGGCCTTGTTGCGCAGGCGCGCCTTCTCGTTGGTCTTGTTCCGCTTGATCTGGGACTTGATGTTCGCCACGAAAGAGCCTTTTCAGGTTCGATGATTTTCCAAGAGGTGCTCGCAGCTGAGAGGGCATGCGAGACACAGCTGCCCAGGCTACCAGCCATGGTCCGGGCGGCCCAAACCAGGCTCAGGGCCCCGGGCGTGGGACCATGGAGGCTGCGTATCGATCCGACACGACCCGAGACGAGCGCTCGGCGCTCAAGAATCAGGACCCTGCGTGCCCGCGACCCCTAGCCATGTGCCCGAGCCGAGCCGTACCGACCCGGCACTGATCCGCAACTTCTGCATCATCGCGCACATCGACCATGGCAAGTCCACCCTTGCCGACCGGATGCTCCAGCTGACCGGTGTGGTCGAGCAGCGGCAGATGCGCGCTCAGTACCTCGACCGTATGGATATCGAGCGCGAGCGCGGCATCACGATCAAGTCCCAGGCGGTGCGTCTGCCGTGGGCACCCACGACGGGCGATGGCCAGGGCAAGACCCACATCCTCAACATGATCGACACCCCGGGCCACGTGGACTTCACCTACGAGGTGTCCCGTTCGCTGGCCGCCTGCGAGGGCACGCTCCTGCTGGTGGACGCCGCCCAGGGCATCGAGGCGCAGACCCTCGCGAACCTCTACCTCGCGATGGAGAACGACCTCACCATCGTGCCGGTCCTCAACAAGATCGACCTGCCGGCCGCGCAGCCCGAGAAGTTCGCCGAGGAGCTGGCGAACCTCATCGGCTGCGACCCGACCGACGTGCTGAGGGTGTCGGCGAAGACCGGCGTCGGAGTGGACGCCCTGCTGGACCGGGTCGTCCAGGACGTCCCCGCGCCCGTAGGCGTCGCGGACGCCCCGGCCCGCGCGATGATCTTCGACTCGGTCTACGACTCCTACCGGGGCGTCGTCACCTATGTACGAGTCGTCGACGGACAGCTCGGCAAGCGCGAGCGCATCCGGATGATGTCCACCGGTGCCACCCATGAGCTCCTGGAGATCGGTACCAACTCGCCCGAGATGCTCGCCGCCGACGGCCTGGGTGTCGGCGAGGTCGGCTATCTGATCACCGGTGTGAAGGACGTCCGCCAGTCCAAGGTGGGTGACACGATCACCCAGCAGGTCAAGGGCGCCACCGAGGCGCTCGGCGGCTACAAGGACCCCAAGCCGATGGTGTTCTCCGGCCTCTATCCGCTGGACGGTTCGGACTACCCCGAGCTGCGCGACGCCCTCGACAAGCTCCAGCTCAACGACGCCGCGCTGGTCTACGAGCCGGAGACCTCCGCGGCCCTCGGTTTCGGTTTCCGTGTCGGCTTCCTCGGCCTGCTGCACCTGGACGTGATCCGCGAGCGGCTGGAGCGCGAGTTCGGTCTCGACCTGATCGCGACCGCGCCGAACGTGGTCTACCGCGTGGTCATGGAGGACGGCATCGAGCACACCGTCACCAATCCGAGTGAGTTCCCCGAGGGCAAGATCGACGAGGTCTTCGAGCCGGTCGTACGGGCCACGATCCTCGCCCCGAGCGAGTTCATCGGCTCGATCATGGAGCTCTGCCAGAACCGCCGCGGCGTGCTGCTCGGCATGGACTACCTCTCCGAGGACCGGGTCGAGATCCGCTACACCCTCCCGCTCGCCGAGATCGTCTTCGACTTCTTCGACCAGCTGAAGTCCAAGACCCGCGGTTACGCCTCCCTGGACTACGAGCCCACCGGCGAGCAGAACGCCTCGCTCGTCAAGGTCGACATCCTGCTGCACGGCGACAAGGTCGACGCCTTCTCCGCGATCACTCACAAGGACCAGGCGTACGCGTACGGCGTGCGGCTCGTGGCCAAGCTCAAGGAGCTCATCCCGCGGCAGGCCTTCGAGGTGCCGGTCCAGGCCGCGATCGGCTCCCGGGTGATCGCCCGTGAGACCATCCGCGCCATCCGCAAGGACGTCCTCGCCAAGTGCTACGGCGGTGACATCTCCCGTAAGCGGAAGCTGCTGGAGAAGCAGAAGGAAGGCAAGAAGCGGATGAAGATGGTCGGCTCGGTGGAGGTGCCCCAGGAGGCCTTCATCGCCGTGCTCTCCAGTGACGACTCCGGCGGCGGCAAAGCGAAGAAGTAGGCGCAACGAAAAGAAGTCGGCGCCCGCCCGGGCCGCCCATCGGGGCCGTCCGCCGGGTTCCTCAGGGGAGCCGCTTCGACGTCGCTTCGCGGGTGTTCCGAAGGCGGCACACCCGCCGACCGGCAGACGGCATACGGCCGGCAGCGCAGCGCACCGGAGTACCCCGGAAGCACCAAGCACCTCTGTTCACCTGAGCCGCCCCACAGGCCCCCGTGCCCACCGGCACGGGGGCCTGTTCGTTATGAAGCGGCAGCCTGCTCCCCCTTACGTGGGGGAGCCGTGACCCTTACCCTGACAACGCCCGGCGGGTTACTCGTGAGTTAAACAACCGTGTCCCGTCGCGCAATCAGCCAGTCATGCAGCAACGCCGCAGCAGCAGGCCCGGAGGATGTCGTGACCGACGCACAGACCCTGATCGAGAACCGACCGCCGTCCGTGGCGACTCTCTTCATGCAGCGGGTGGCGGCCACTCCCGAAGCGGAGGCCTACCGGTACCCGGTGCCCGCGGCATCCGGGCAGGGGCCTGACGACTGGAAGTCGCTGAGCTGGGGCGACGCCGCCGAGCGGGTGTACGCGATCGCGGCGGGCCTGGTCGATCTGGGCGTTCAGCCGGAGGAGCGGATCGCACTCGCCTCCACCACTCGGGTCGAGTGGATCCTGGTCGACCTCGGCATCCTCTGCGCGGGCGCCGCCACCACGACCGTGTACCCGCAGACCAACGCCGAGGAGTCCTCGTACATCCTCGCCGACTCCGAGAGCCGCGTGCTGATCGCGGAGGACGCCGAGCAGCTGGCCAAGGCCCGTGAGCGGCGCGTCGAGCTGCCGAACCTGAAGCATGTCGTCGTGATCGACCCCACGGGTGTCGAGCCGTCGGACGAGGACCCGGAGGGCTGGGTCGTCTCCCTCGCGGATCTGGAAGCCCTCGGCAACCAGTACCTGGCCAAGCACCCCAGCGCGGTCAAGGAGCGGGTCGAGGCGATCACCTCCGAGCAGCTCGCCACCCTCATCTACACCTCGGGCACCACCGGCCGCCCCAAGGGCGTCCGGCTGCCGCACGACAACTGGTCCTACATGGCGAAGGCCATCGCCTCGACCGGCCTGATCACCAAGGACGACGTCCAGTACCTGTGGCTGCCGCTCGCCCACGTCTTCGGCAAGGTGCTGACCTCCGGCCAGATCGAGGTCGGGCATGTCACCGCCGTCGACGGCCGCGTCGACAAGATCATCGAGAATCTCCCGGTGGTCCAGCCGACGTACATGGCGGCCGTGCCCCGGATCTTCGAGAAGGTCTACAACGGGGTCGCCGCCAAGGCCCGGGGCGGCGGCGCGGCCAAGTACAAGATCTTCCAGTGGGCCGCGGGCGTGGCGCGCGCGTACGCCAAGGAGACCCAGGACACCTTCCGCCGCACCGGGAAGGCCTCCGCCTCCTTCGGGCTCACCACCAAGCACAAGATCGCCGACGCGCTCGTCTACGCCAAGCTCCGCGAGGCGTTCGGCGGGCGGCTGCGCGCCGCCGTCTCCGGTTCGGCCGCGCTCTCGCCCGAGATCGGCTTCTTCTTCGCCGGTGCGGGCATCCACATCCTGGAGGGTTACGGACTCACCGAGTCCAGCGCCGCGTCCTTCGTGAACCCGGCCGAGGCCTACCGCACCGGTACGGTCGGCAAGCCGCTCACGGGCACCGAGGTCCGGATCGCCGAGGACGGCGAGATCCTGCTGCGCGGTCCCGGCATCATGCAGGGCTACCACGGGCTCCCGGAGAAGACCGCCGAGGTCCTGGAGGCGGACGGCTGGTTCCACACCGGCGACATCGGCGAACTCTCGCCCGACGGCTATCTGCGGATCACCGACCGCAAGAAGGACCTCATCAAGACGTCCGGCGGCAAGTACGTCGCCCCGGCCGAGGTGGAGGGTCAGTTCAAGGCGGTCTGCCCGTTCGTCTCGAACATCCTCGTCCACGGCGCCGACCGGAACTTCTGCACCGCCCTCATCGCCCTGGACGAGGCCGCCATCCTCGGCTGGGCCAAGGAGAACGGGCTCGACGGCAAGTCCTACGCCGAGGTCGTCGCCGCCCCGCAGACCGTGCAGTTCATCGAGGGCTATGTGAAGCGTCTCAACGGGGGCCTCCAGCGCTGGCAGACCATCAAGAAGTTCCGTCTGCTGCCCCGCGACCTCGATGTGGAGCACGGTGAGCTGACGCCGAGCCTGAAGCTGAAGCGGCCCGTCGTGGAGCGGGAGTACAAGGACCTCATCGAATCGATGTACGAGGGTTCGCGCGAGGCGTAGCAGTCCACCACCGGGGCCAGGTGCCCCGGTACGGTCACCGCGGGCGCGGCGAGGGGCTTTTCCTCGTCGCGCCCGCGCCTTTTCTCTCCCGCTCCGGAACACGGAATTCCTTCATCCGGGTGTGGTCATACCGAGCACTTCGATGACTCCGTGCTTATGGACGAGTCCGGTCTGTCACTCTGTCGTTGTCGTCAGTCGTTCACATGGCAGCGCGCGGCAGTACATGTCGGCACATGTCGGCGCCTGCCAGCGCAGGGCAACACAGAGCCGGACAGGAGCCGAGCGTGGGGTCCGTACCGACACAGCAGGACACAGTGGCAGCGGCGGCCGCGGCGACCGCCCCGCGGCGGTCGAGGCACCTCCTCGCACAGCGCGGCGGGGTACGTGCCGCGGCGCGCACCAGCCTGCCCGCGAACCCGGCCGCCGCCTCGGCCGCCCGCCGGTTCGTGGGCGCCGCACTCGCCGAGTGGACCCGGCTCGGGACGGTGCCCGTGCGCGGGGCCGACCGGCTGGCCGAGGACACCGCGCTGGTCGTCAGCGAACTCGTGACCAACGCGGTGGTACACGCCGGGACCACCGTGGAGGTACTGGTACGGCTGGACGCCGCGGCCGATGACGATCCGGCTTGCCTTGTCGTCGAGGTCGGGGACCACCACCCCGCCCGGACGGTCCGGGGGCACGCCGCATCCGATCCGGGGCCCGGACCGGATGCGGCGGCGGACGAGCACGAATACGGCCGTGGACTGCGCCTGGTCGCTGCGCTGAGCGGGTCCTGGGGGATCACGTACCGCACGGGCCGCAAGGCGGTGTGGGCGAAACTGCCCCTCGACGGCGGCGACCTCCCGCAAGTTCTGAGCGCCCCGGCCGGGACCACGGCCTTCGAGCAGGGAGTCCAGGGAGTTCTGGGCGGCCAAGGGGCCTACGGCACCGCCGTCGGGCTCCTGGAGAGCCACTCGCCGCCCCGCACCCCGCCCGGACAGCGCGACGACCACCCCGGCTGGACCGGGCGCGGCGCGCTGACCTTCCTCGCCGAGGCGTCGGATCTGCTTGCCGGACAGCTGGACGAGGACATGGTGGCCGCCCTGGCCGGGCAACTGCTGGTGCCCCGGTTCGCCGACTGGTGCGCGGTATGGCTGGACGGTGAGGCCGGACCGGTACCCCGGCTCGCCAAGGTCTGGCACGCGGACGAGTCCCGGATCGAGGGCCTGCGTGCGGCGCTGCTCAAAGAGCCGCCCCGGCTGCCGCGCGAGGCCGGCTCCACCGCCGTGCCGGTCCCCGTGGCATGGCCGCACCCCGAGAAGCCCGAAGGCGCGCCGGGCACGGACGCCACGCGCGGCACCGCCATGGCCCTGAGGCTGGCCGCCGGGGGACGGCCGCTCGGCACCCTGCTGCTCGCTCGCGAGGCCGGCGCGCACGAGGGTGCCGGCGAGGGCGGCGCGCACAAGGGTGCCCGCCAGGTCGGGGCGCACGAGGCGGGCACCTGCGCGGGCATCCCCGACCAGGCGACCGCGCTGATCGAGGACTTCGCCCGCCGGGTGGGCCTCGCCGTCGGGGCCGCCCGTGCCTACACCCGCCAGGCCACCATCAGCCGAGTGCTCCAGCGCGGACTGCTGCCAGCCCAGGTCGCCCAGATCCCCGGGATCGACAGCTCGCTCGTGTACGAGCCGAGCGGCGACGGCCTCGCGGGCGGCGACTTCTATGACATCTTCCCGGCCGGGAAGGGCGGTCGCTGGTGCTTCATGCTCGGCGACGTCCAGGGCAGCGGCCCCGAAGCCGCCGTCGTCACCGGTCTCGCCCGCCCCTGGTTGCGGCTGCTCGCCCGCGAGGGCTACCAGGTCGGCCAGGTTCTGGACCGCCTCAACGACCTGCTGCTCGACGACGCCATGGAGGCGGCGGAGGCAGCGGCGCTCATGGCGGTGGCCCCGGGCAGTCCGGTCCCCGACGGCCCTCAGTCGCGGTTCCTGTCCTTGCTGTACGGGGAGCTCACACCGCTCCCGGACGGCGGGGTCAGCTGCACCCTGGCCTGCGCGGGCCACCCGCTGCCGCTCCTGCTGCGCCCGGACGGCACGGTCTGCCCGGCGGGTGCGTCCCAGCTGCTCCTTGGCGTGGTCGGAGACGCGGCGTACGACAGCCAGTCCTTCGTACTGGAGCCCGGCGACACCCTGCTCTGCGTCACCGACGGGGTCACGGAGCGGCGATCCGGCTCGCGGATGTTCGACGACTCCGACGGTTTGGCCCGCGCATTGGCCGAATGCGCGGGCCTGACAGCCCAGGAGGTCGCGGACCGCATAAGGCTTGCCGTGCACACCTTCGCGGAGACCCCGCCCGGTGACGATCTGGCACTGCTGGTGCTCCAGGCACGCTGACCGCTGCCGCGGGGGGGGGGGCGGGCCGCGCCCCCCCCCGCGCCGGGGGCCCCGCCCCGCCCGGCGGGTGCCCCCCCCGCGCTGGCGCGGGCCACCGGCAACCGCGTCTACGT
>NZ_JBHXFA010000171.1:0-6106 GCF_042724175.1 Streptomyces sp. NPDC127084 | reverse complement strand
GCTCGCCCCCCCCGCGCCCCCCCGCCCCGGGGCCGCGGCGGGGCGGGGGGGGCCCCCCGCCCCGCCGCCCGCGGCGGGGCCGGCCCCCCCGCCCGCCGGGGCGGGGCCCACGGAGCGGGTGACGGACAATGGTGTGCATGCCTTCAGTACTGCCCGATGGTGAGCCCATGCCCGCGGACGGGTCGCTGCCGCCGCACGCCCGAACGGGCGCGGGCGACCGGCCCCTCGGGTTCTATCTGCACGTCCCGTACTGCGCCACCCGCTGCGGCTACTGCGACTTCAACACGTACACCGCGAGCGAGCTGCGCGGCAGCGGAGGCGTGCTGGCCTCCCGCGACAACTACGCCGACACCCTGATCGCCGAGCTCCGGCTCGCCCGCAAGGTCCTCGGCGACGACCCCCGCCCGGTGCGCACCGTCTTCGTCGGCGGCGGCACGCCGACGCTGCTCCCCGCCGCAGATCTGGTGCGGATGCTCGGGGCGGTACGCGAGGAGTTCGGCCTGGCCGACGACGCCGAGACCACCACGGAGGCCAACCCGGAGTCCGTGGACCCCGCCTATCTCGCGGAGCTGCGGGCCGGCGGCTTCAACCGGGTGTCCTTCGGGATGCAGAGCGCCCGGCGGCATGTGCTGAAGGTCCTCGACCGAACCCACACCCCAGGCCGCCCGGAGGCCTGCGTCGCCGAGGCACGCGCGGCCGGCTTCGAGCACGTCAACCTCGATCTGATCTACGGCACCCCGGGGGAGACCGACGACGACTGGCGGGCCTCCCTGGACGCCGCGATCGGCGCAGGCCCCGACCACATCAGCGCCTACGCCCTGATCGTCGAAGAGGGCACCCAGCTCGCCCGCCGGATCCGCCGCGGCGAGGTGCCCATGACCGACGACGACGTACACGCCGACCGCTACCTCATCGCCGACGAGGTGCTGTCCGGGGCGGGCTTCGACTGGTACGAGGTCTCGAACTGGGCCACGTCCGACGCCGGGCGCTGCCTGCACAACGAGCTGTACTGGCGCGGCGCCGACTGGTGGGGCGCCGGACCCGGCGCGCACAGCCACGTGAACGGTGTGCGCTGGTGGAACGTGAAGCACCCCGGCGCCTACGCCGCGGCCCTCGCCGATGGCCGCTCACCCGGCGCCGGACGGGAGGTCCTGCCGGACGAGGACCGCAGGGTCGAGCGCGTCCTGCTGGAGCTGCGGCTGCGCGAGGGCTGCCCGCTGGACCTGCTGCGCCCGGCCGGCCTGGCGGCGGCCCGCCGTGCCCTGGCGGACGGGCTCCTCGACCCCGGGCCGTACGAACGGGGCCGCGCGGTGCTGACGCTGCGCGGGCGGCTGCTCGCGGACGCGGTGGTCCGGGACCTCGTCGACTGAGCGCGGGTGCGCCGAGGGGCGCGCTCGGGTTCCCGGGCCCTGCCCCTGCCCCGTGGGGCGCGGCACGCGGGGGGTTTCCGGTGTACCGCCCCCTCTCCCAGAGCCTGCGGCCTGGGAGGTACCCCCAGTGGCCGGAGTGTCCGTCCTCAATCGCCGGACGGGCTGGTGAGTCGGGCTGGGCCGGCCCCGTGGGGCGCGGCTCCCGGGGAAGCGGGATTCCGGTGTACCGTCCCCTCTCCCCAGAGCCCGTCCGGGGGACTCCCAGACGGGCTGGTGACGCCGGACGGGCTGGTGAGTCGGGGCAGGCCCGCGCGGACGGCCCCGTGTCTCAGTCCGCCGTCGTCACGAAGTCGATCAGCTCCTCCACCCGCCCCAGCAGCGCGGGCTCCAGATCCCGGTAGCTGCCCACCTTCGACAGGATGTGCTGCCAGGCCGCCCCCGTGTTCTGCGGCCACCCCAGCGCCCGGCACACCCCGGTCTTCCAGTCCTGCCCGCGAGGTACGGAAGGCCAGCCCGCGATCCCCAGCGAGGACGGCTTCACCGCCTCCCAGACGTCGATGTACGGGTGCCCCACCACCAGTACATGCGGGTCGGTGACGGATGCGGCGATACGGGACTCCTTGGAGCCCGGTACGAGATGGTCCACGAGCACCCCCAGCCGGGCGTCCGGCCCGGGTGCGAAGTCCGCCACGATCGCCGGGAGGTCGTCGACGCCTTCCAGGTACTCGACCACCACGCCCTCGATGCGCAGATCGTCGCCCCAGACCTTCTCGACCAGCTCCGCGTCGTGCCGCCCCTCCACATAGATCCGCCCCGCGCGCGCCACCCGGGCCCGCGCCCCCGGGACGGCGATCGAGCCCGACGCGGTACGGGTGGGACGGACCGGAGCGTCCGCGGCCGGCCGGACCAGCGTGACCACCCTGCCCTCGAGCAGGAATCCGCGCGGCTCCAGCGGGAACACCCGGTGCTTGCCGAAGCGGTCCTCCAGCGTCACCGTGCCCGCCTCGCAGCGGATCACCGCGCCGCAGAAGCCCGTACCGGCCTCCTCCACGACCAGGTCGGGTTCGGCGGGAACCTCGGGCACGGGGGCGGACCGCTTCCAAGGGGGCGTCAGATCAGGGCTGTAGCTGCGCATTGGGCAGACGCTACCGGGTCGGCGGCCGGGGGCGGCAGCACACCGGACCGAGACACCCGGGGTCACGTCACCCCGAACCGCCGGGCCAGCTCGTCCCGTTGCGCGCGTACGAAATCCGCGTCCACGACCGCCCCGTGCCCCGGAACGTACAGCGCGTCGTCCCCGCCCAGTGCGAGCAGCCGGTCGAGCGCCGCGGGCCACTGGGCGGTTACGGCGTCCGGGCCCGCCTGGGGCTCTCCGGACTCCTCGACCAGGTCACCGCAGAGGACGACCTCGGCGCCGCCCGCCGTGTCCGGGACCAGCACCACCAGGTCATGACCGCTGTGGCCGGGCCCCACGTTCGCCAGCAGCACCTGGCGGCCGCCGAGGTCCAGCGTCCATTCGCCGCTGACCACGTGCCGCGGCACCACCAGCGCGTCCGCCGCCTCGGCGGCTTCGTCCGGTGCCACACCCTGGTGGACGGCGTCCTCCCGCAGCATCTCGCGTTCGCGTGCCGTCCCCATGAGCCGTTCGGCTCCCACCGCGCCGTACACCTGCGCCCCGGAGAACGCCGCCGTACCGAAGACATGGTCGAAGTGCGGATGGCTGAGCGCGATATGCGTCACACGCCGCCCGTCCAGGAGCGACTCGATCTGCGTCCGCAACTCGGCGCCCTCGCGGACCGTGGCGCCCGTGTCGTACAGGAGTACGGCGTCATCCCCGACCACCACGGCGGCTGTCGCGTCCCATACGGGCAGCCGCCGCCGCCCGACCCCGTCACCGAGGCGCTCCCAACCGAAGTCTTCCCAACTGACGTCCATGAGGCGACGCTATCCACGTACGGTGAGGAAACCCCAGCGAAAAGCATGACGGAGTCCGTGACGCGTTCGCCGTCGGTCGCCCTTGCTCGGGGTGTACCCCACGGCCGTACACTGACCGGGGGGCCTCTGGCACTCCGCCGTGGTGAGTGCCAGATCACACCGACCGAACCGCCGATGAACCGCAGCTGGAGGTGCGCGATGCTCAGCGAACGCAGGCTTGAGGTGCTGCGCGCCATCGTCCAGGACTATGTCGGCACGGAGGAGCCGGTCGGTTCCAAGGCGCTCACCGAGCGTCACAAGCTGGGAGTGTCGCCCGCCACCGTGCGCAACGACATGGCCGTTCTGGAGGACGAGGGCTTCATCGCCCAGCCGCATACCAGCGCCGGCCGGATCCCCACGGACAAGGGCTACCGCCTGTTCGTGGACAAGCTCGCGGGCGTCAAGCCGCTGTCGTCCCCCGAAAGGCGGGCGATCCAGAACTTCCTTGACGGCGCCGTGGACCTCGACGACGTGGTGGCCCGCACGGTGCGGCTGCTGGCGCAGCTGACCCGGCAGGTCGCCGTCGTCCAGTACCCGTCCCTGACCCGCTCCACGGTGCGGCACGTGGAGCTGCTGGCCCTCGCCCCCGCCCGCCTGATGCTGGTGCTGATCACCGACACCGGGCGGGTCGAGCAGCGGCATGTGGACTGCCCGGCGCCGTTCTCCGACACCTCGCTCGCCGACCTGCGGGCCCGGCTGAACAGCCGGATCGTCGGCCGCCGTTTCACCGACGTGCCGCAGCTCGTGCAGGATCTCCCGGAGTCCTTCGAACCGGAGGACCGCGGCACGGTCTCCATGGTGCTCTCGACGCTGCTCGAAACCCTCGTGGAGGAGACCGAGGAGCGCCTGATGATCGGCGGCACCGCCAATCTGACCCGCTTCGGGCACGACTTCCCGCTCACCATCAGGCCCGTCCTGGAGGCGCTGGAGGAGCAGGTCGTGCTGCTCAAGCTGCTCGGTGAGGCGAAGGACTCCGCTATGACGGTCCGCATCGGGCATGAGAACGCCCACGAGGGACTCAACTCCACGTCCGTGGTCGCTGTCGGCTACGGTTCGGGCGACGAAGCCGTCGCAAAACTCGGCGTGGTCGGACCGACCCGCATGGATTACCCCGGAACGATGGGAGCGGTACGCGCAGTGGCACGTTACGTAGGACAGATCCTGGCGGAGTCGTAAATGGCCACGGACTACTACGCCGTACTCGGCGTGCGCCGCGACGCATCCCAGGACGAGATCAAGAAGGCCTTCCGACGGCTGGCCAGGGAGCTCCACCCGGACGTGAATCCGGACCCGAAGACGCAGGAGCGCTTCAAGGAGATCAACGCCGCCTACGAGGTGCTGTCGGACCCGCAGAAGAAGCAGGTCTACGACCTCGGCGGGGACCCGCTGTCCAGCTCGGGCGGCGGAGCCGGCGGATTCGGCGCGGGCGGATTCGGCAACTTCTCGGACATCATGGACGCCTTCTTCGGTACGGCGTCCCAGCGCGGCCCCCGCTCGCGCACCCGGCGCGGCCAGGACGCGATGATCCGGCTGGAGGTCGAGCTCAGCGAGTCGGCCTTCGGTACGACGAAGGACATCCAGGTCGACACCGCCGTCGTGTGCAACACCTGCACCGGCGAGGGCGCGGCCCCCGGCACCTCGGCGCAGACCTGTGACATGTGCCGCGGCCGTGGCGAGGTCTCGCAGGTCACCCGGTCCTTCCTGGGCCAGGTCATGACCTCCCGCCCGTGCCCGCAGTGCCAGGGCTTCGGCACCGTCGTGCCGACCCCGTGCCCGGAGTGCGCGGGTGACGGACGGGTGCGCTCGCGCCGCACGATGAAGGTCAAGATCCCGGCCGGTGTGGACAACGGCACCCGGATCCAGCTCGCGGGCGAGGGCGAGGTCGGCCCCGGCGGCGGTCCGGCCGGCGACCTGTACGTGGAGATCCACGAGCTGCCCCATCCGATGTTCCAGCGGCGCGGCGACGACCTGCACTGCACGGTGACCATCCCGATGACTGCGGGCGCCCTCGGCACCAAGGTGCCGCTGGAGACCCTGGACGGGATGGAGGAGGTCGACATCCGGCCCGGCACCCAGTCAGGGCAGTCGATTCCGCTGCACGGCCGTGGTGTGACGCATCTGCGCGGCGGCGGCCGTGGTGACCTCATCGTCCATGTCGAGGTGCAGACCCCGTCGAAGCTGGACCCGGAGCAGGAGAGACTGCTGCGGGAGCTGGCCAAGCTGCGCGGCGAGGAGCGGCCGATGGGTCAGTTCCAGCCCGGCCAGCAGGGGTTGTTCTCCCGGCTGAAGGACGCTTTCAACGGCCGCTGACGCCGTCGATGGGGGCCCGCCCCCGGGGGGGGGGCCGCCCGCCCCCGCGCGGCCGTGCGCGCCCCCGAGCTCCGGGACACGCCGTCCGGCGACGGTCGGCCCGCCGCTGTCCTTGTCGACCTCGGTGGTCACCCGCCAGGAGGTGACCAGGGTGGTGGGCGTCTCGGGCAGAGGTACGGCGAGCGGGTGCGGCGGCTCTGCGGAGGGTTCGGGAAGCCGGAGCAGGTGGTAGAGGGCGGTGCGGAGGCGGGCCAGGGCGAGGCCGGGTTCGGCGAAGGCCCGCGCTGCGACCGGCGCGTACCGCTCAGGGGAGTGCTCGCGTACGGCGTCCTCGATCTGCTCATGCAGGTCGCCGCGATGGTCGAGTCGGGGTGCCAGGTCCGCCATGGCGTGGGCGGCGGTGCCCGGCACCGCGTCGGTGCCGAACGCGGCGAGGAGCAGCGGCGTCCCCC
>NZ_JBHXFA010000170.1:10940-13982 GCF_042724175.1 Streptomyces sp. NPDC127084 | reverse complement strand
GGGGCCGCCCTGTGTCCAGGACCTGTCCGGTCGCTCAATCGGTCACCTCAGGGGGTGCGCGGAGCGGCCCGTGGCCTCCTCTATCTCGTCGTGCGCCTTGTCCAGCAACTGGCTCGCGATGTCCTTCAGCGCCCGGCCGCCCGCGATCTCCTCGCCGACTCTGAGCTGTCCCGGATCGGAGGGGTGACGGTTGGCGTTGCCATGGCCCCGCACCTCCGTACCGTCGGCGAGGCGGAGCATCGCGGCGGCCTTCGTCTTGTCGCCGTCCTCACGGAATTCCATCTCGACATGCCATCCGGTGAGCGTCTCCATGAGAGATCACCTCCAGCGGTATCACTCACCACCAGTTCCCAGGGTGCGCCGTCCGGCCGTTGATCACCACGTCACTGGGCGACCCATTCCCGCTTGTCGAACCAGTAGTCGTACACCTTGCGCGCCGCGATGGCCCGGGTGCTGAAGGGCTTGCCGCCCTTGTCCTTGATGATCACCGTGTCCTTCTCGTCGCCTCTGGTCCAGCCGAGCTCCAGATACCACTCGACATCGTTTTCCTCGGTGTGCACATCGAGGTTCAGGACCTGCGTGTCGCTGGTGGAGACCTGGTACGGGAAGTTCTTCGCGGGCACGACCCTGTCGCCGTCCTGACCGGCCACGGGCATGGCCACCGGTCCGCGGTCGTCCAGGTCGATGTCGAAGGTCTGCGGGGTGACTCCGCCGCCGCAGCCGAACGCCATGGTGTAGACCTTCGCGTCCGAGCGTGCCGCCTCCCGCCCGACGACCCGCACATTCAGGGAGTCGATCAGGACCGCCTTGTCGGAGTTGCCCGTCACGCTCAGCTGGAGCCGCAGATGCCCGGCCGGTGCGCCGTTCTGGGAGCGAGCCCAGGTCGGGAAGTCCTGGGGAGCCGGCGGCGGGGCCACCTGCTCCGGGTCCTTGTCCAGGACGTAGAGCTCGTCGCAGGGGGCCTCCCAGTTGTACGAGCTGATACCGACGGACGGGGCGAAACCGCCCCCGGTCTCGCCCTTGTCGGACGACGGCCTACCGCCCGAGCTCTCCCCGCCGGACGGCGAACCGCTCGGCTGCTTCGCCCCCGGCGACGTGCTGCCGCCCGGCGCGGCGGAGGCCGACCGGGACGCGGAGGGCTTCCCCGCCGGAATTTCCGTCACGGCTCCGGCGGGCTGCTGCTCCTCGGTGCGCTCGCGCTTCCCGCCACCTTCGTCCGGCAGCTGACTGGCCGCGACGGCGCCGGAGATGGCCAGCGCGCAGACGACGGCCGTGGCGACGGCGATACGGCGGGTGCGTCTGCGGGTGAGGGCCGTACGCCCGGCGGCCTCCGACCCGGGGTACGGAGCCGGAGCAGCGGCATCCTCGCCCGCCCTGTCCGCCTCGCCCTGCTGGTCCGGATCGCCCGCCCTGTCCGCCTCGCCCTGCTGGTCCGGATCGGTCGCCCCATCTGCCTCGTCCGGCTTGTCGGCCACTTCCGCCGCGTCCGCCGCTCGCGCCTTGCCGTCGGCCGCCTCGCCACCCGTCCGGCCGGACTCGGCTGACGCGGCGGCCTGGGGCGGCTCGGCGGCAGCCGTCCGGCCTCGCCCTCGTGCCGCATCGGCCAGAATCCACTGCCGGTGCAGCTCCACCAGTTCGTCGGGGCTCGCCCCGCAGAGCCGGGCAAGCCGCTCGACAGGTGCGTAATCCGTCGGCACGGCATCGCCATTGCAATAGCGATGCAACGTGGACGTGCTCATGTGGAGCTGTCTCGCGAGGGTCCCGTAACTGCGCCCCGAGCGCTCCTTCAACCCGCTCAGCAGCTCCGCGAAACCGCTTGACACTGTCCCACCCCGACTTTCCTGGTCGCTCCCCGTCCCGGGAACGCGTTCCAGGCGATGGGTATTTCACCTGGTCAGCACCCGTTCCGGCATTCCAACGTCCCCCATTGTCCTTGGTCGGTTGTCCCATCCGCCAACCGCTCCGCATGGTGTGTTCAGCACCAGCCGAGCCCGGGAGAACCGATGCGAACCCGAGTCAGCATCACCGATGTTGTCGCGACCTGCGTGTTGATCCTCTGCACCGCAGTCGTGATCACGCTGGTCAACCAGCGCTGAAGCAACGCCCGAACAGCGCCGAGAAACACCGAACACCGATCCGCATACACGGGGAGCCGATCCACCATGACCACCTTCCGTACCCGCACCGCCATCGCCACCGTCGCCCTTGTCGCGGGCCTGTCCCTGACCGCCTGCCAGAACGACGACGCGGCGGCGGGCGCGGCCTCCACGGGCGGCACGGCGAACGCCGGCGCATCCACCACGGCCGGCTCAGGTGGCGCCAAGGCCTCCTCGGGCACCTCGGGCACCTCGGGCACCTCGGGCACCGCGGGCACCGGCGGCTCGACCGCCACCTCCGGCAAGAGCGCCAGCGGTAGCACCGGCGGCCTGAACGCCGGTGGCGGCAACGGTGGCACCGACTCCTCCACCTGCACCACCGCCAACACCAGGGTCGTGGTCAGCAAGGTGGCGCGCCCGCTCAACCACATGCTGCTCACCATCACCAACACGGGCACCGCGGACTGCTCCGCCTACAACGCCCCGCTGCTCCGCTTCGACGGCGCGCAGTCCGCCACCCAGATCAACGAGGACAGCAAGCCGCAGGCCGTGGCCACCCTCGCCCCCGGCGAGTCCGCCTACGCCTCGATCCTGCTGAGCAGCGCGGCGGGAGACGGCGAGAACGGCGCTGACGCCAAGAACCTGACCATCCACTTCGCCCAGCGCGACGGCGGCGGTTCCGCCGGCGCCCCCGTCACCCTGAAGCTCCCCGCGGGCACCTACACGGACTCCACCGCGTCCGTGTCCTACTGGCTGAACAACATGGAGGACGCGCTCACCTACTGAACCCGGCTCCGGGTGATGCCGTCGAAGCGTGGGGTCGAACGGACGGCGCCCCCGGAACCGACAACGGCGGGGGGGGGGGGACCCCCCCCCCCCCCCCCCCGTAGGGGTGGGCCCGCCCCCCCCCCCCACCCCCCCCCCCGCCCCCCCCCCCCCCCCCCCA
>NZ_JBHXFA010000170.1:0-10930 GCF_042724175.1 Streptomyces sp. NPDC127084 | reverse complement strand
GGGTGGACCCCACCCCCCCCCCGACGCCTTTCGGCTTGCGCACGCCACGCCACGCCACGCCACGCCACGCCACGCCACGCCACGCCTCAAACGGCGAATGTCAGGCGTCAGGCACGGTCGAGCTTCTGCGCGACCTCCGTCGCCCAGTACGTCAGAATCATCTGCGCACCCGCCCGCCTGATCCCGGTCAGGGTCTCCAGGATCGCCTTGTCGCGGTCGATCCAGCCCTTCTCGGCCGCCGCCTCGACCATCGCGTACTCACCCGAGATCTGGTACGCGGCCACCGGCACGTCCACCGCGTCCGCCACCCGCGCCAGCACATCCAGATACGGCCCGGCCGGCTTGACCATCACCATGTCGGCGCCCTCCTCCAGGTCGAGCGCCAGCTCGCGCAGGGATTCGCGCAGATTCGCCGGGTCCTGCTGGTAGGTCTTGCGGTCGCCCGTGAGGGAGGACGCGACGGCCTCGCGGAACGGCCCGTAGAAAGCCGATGAGTATTTGGCGGTGTAGGCGAGGATCGAGACGTCCTCCTTGCCGATGGTGTCCAGGGCGTCCCGGATGACACCGACCTGACCGTCCATCATCCCGCTCGGGCCCACCACATGGACGCCGGCGTCCGCCTGGACCTGTGCCATCTCGGCATACCGCTCCAGTGTGGCGTCGTTGTCCACCCGGCCCTCGGCGTCCAGCACACCGCAATGGCCGTGGTCGGTGTACTCGTCCAGGCACAGATCCGACATGATCACGAGCTCGTCGCCGACCTCGTCCTTCACGGCCCGGATGGCGGCCTGGAGGATCCCGTCCGGGTCGGTGCCCGCGGTCCCCGCGGCGTCCTTCTTGGCGTCCTCAGGCACGCCGAACAGCATGATCCCGGAGACACCGGCCTCCCGGGCCTCGACGGCCGCCTTCCGCAGGGTGTCCATCGAGTGCTGGACGACCCCGGGCATCGCCGCGATCGGCACCGGCGCGCTCACACCCTCCCGTACGAACGCGGGAAGAATCAGGTCGGCGGGATGGAGCCGGGTCTCGGCGACCATACGGCGCATCGCGGGGGTGGTACGCAGCCGTCGCGGACGCGAGCCGGGAAAGGGTCCGTACACAGTCATACGGCCCACGTTACGCCCGTCCCGCGCACGCTCTTACCGACACTGCGCCGGTGCACCCGCCGCCCCACCGCCCATGACGCGGCACTTGGCACCCGTATGACGAAGGGGCCACGGGGACACGCCCCATGACCCCCTCAGGCACTCAGGCCGAACGGCTCACTCAGGTCACGTCGTACGCCTCCGCCGCGCACCCGGCCGCCGCTCGCTCGGCCTGGTCACCGGGTCGCCCGCCTCCAGCGCCGCCTCCCGGCGCCGTGCGCCGAACTGCGCCAGCGCCTCCGCCAGCTTGTGCACCGAAGGCTCCGGCGACAGCACGTCCACCCGCAGCCCGTGCTCCTCCGCGGTCTTCGCGGTGGCCGGGCCGATGCAGGCGATCACGGTGACGTTGTGCGGCTTCCCGGCGATGCCCACCAGGTTTCGCACCGTCGACGACGACGTGAAGAGCACGGCGTCGAAACCGCCGCCCTTGATCGCCTCACGGGTGTCCGCCGGCGGCGGCGAGGCCCGCACGGTGCGGTAGGCCGTGACGTCGTCGACCTCCCAGCCGAGCTCGATCAGACCGGCGACCAGGGTCTCGGTGGCGATGTCGGCCCGCGGCAGGAACACCCGGTCGATCGGGTCGAAGACAGGGTCGTACGGCGGCCAGTCCTCCAGGAGTCCGGCGGCCGACTGCTCACCGCTGGGCACCAGGTCCGGCTTGACGCCGAACTCGATCAGCGCGCGGGCGGTCTGCTCGCCCACCGCCGCCACCTTGATCCCGGCGAAGGCGCGGGCGTCGAGCCCGTACTCCTCGAACTTCTCGCGCACCGCCTTGACCGCGTTGACGCTGGTGAAGGCGATCCACTCGTAGCGACCGGTCACCAGGCCCTTGACCGCCCGCTCCATCTGCTGGGGCGTACGCGGCGGCTCGACGGCGATGGTCGGCACCTCGTGCGGCACGGCGCCGTACGAGCGCAGCTGGTCGGAAAGCGAGGCTGACTGCTCCTTGGTGCGCGGTACGAGCACCCGCCAGCCGAACAGCGGCTTGGACTCGAACCACGCGAGCTGCTCACGCTGGGCCGGGGCACTGCGCTCGCCGACCACGGCTATGACCGGCCGGTGCCCCTCGGGCGACGGGAGCACCTTCCCCTGCTTGAACACCTGGGCGATGGTCGCGAGCGTCGCCGTCCACGTCCGCTGCCGCGTGGTCGTACCGGCCACGGTCACCGTCAGCGGGGTGTCGGGCTTGCGCCCGGCAGCGACCAGCTCACCGGCCGCGGCGGCCACCGCGTCCAGCGAGGTGGACACGACGACGGTGCCGTCCGAGGCCCCGACCTCGGTCCAGCAGCGCTCGTCGGCCGTGCGCGCGTCTATGAAGCGCACATCGGCGCCCTGTCCGTCGCGCAGCGGCACCCCCGCGTAGGCGGGCACGCCCACGGCGGTGGCGACACCGGGGACGACCTCGAACGGGATGCCCGCGGCCGCGCAGGCGAGCATCTCCTGGCCTGCGTTTCCGTCGAGCCCGGGGTCACCGCCCACCGCACGCACGACCCGCTTGCCGCCCCGCGCGGCCTCCATGACAAGATTGGCCGCATCCCTCAACACAGGGACGTCGGCGGTTATTGACGCCTCGTCAACAACCGTCAGCTCCGGCGTGCTTACGCCTGCCCGCGCATGGCCGCGAACGACCTCGAGGACATCGGGCTCGGCGATCAGCACGTCCGCGCCCGCCAGCGCCTCGACGGCGCGCAGCGTCAGCAGCCCCGGGTCACCGGGACCGGCGCCGAGGAAGGTGACATGCCCCCGTGCGGAGAACGCCGAAGAGGCGGATGTGGCAATGGTGGTGGGGCTCAAAGTGCTCGCTCCCCCATAAGACCGGCCGCACCCTTGGCAAGCATCTCGTCCGCGAGTTCGCGGCCGAGTGCCACGGCCGCGTCATGCGACGTGGGTACGGGACCGGTGGTGGACATCTGCACCAGCGTCGAGCCGTCGGTGGTACCGACGACGCCGCGCAGGCGCAGTTCATGAACATCCTGTGCGTCGGCCGGCAGATCGGCGAGGGCACCCACAGGTGCGCTGCAACCGGCCTCCAGGGCGGCGAGCAGGGATCGCTCGGCGGTCACGGCGACCCGGGTGTCCGGGTCGTCGAGTCCGCCCAGCGCGGCGGCCAGGTCGGTGTTGCCCGAGAGGCATTCGACCGCCAGAGCCCCCTGGCCGGGGGCGGGCAGCACCGCGTCGACCGACAGGAAGTCGGTCACCTCGCTGATCCTGCCGATACGGTTCAGCCCGGCCGCGGCAAGCACCACGGCGTCCAGCTCCCCGTTCCGTACGTATCCGATGCGGGTGTCGATGTTC
The DNA here is from genome assembly GCF_042724175.1 of Streptomyces sp. NPDC127084. Classification (NCBI taxonomy): domain Bacteria; kingdom Bacillati; phylum Actinomycetota; class Actinomycetes; order Kitasatosporales; family Streptomycetaceae; genus Streptomyces; species Streptomyces sp. NPDC127084. The sequence goes on along the minus strand of NZ_JBHXFA010000170.1, from coordinate 7,490 downwards.
CCCCGGATCGGCACGGTCTCGATCTCCAGCCCGAGCGCCCGTGCGTGAGCGTGCAGCTGGGCCATCCGCCGCGGCGAGCCGGTGCCGATCCTGGCGCCGTTCGGCAGCCGGTCGAACGTCAGCCCGTCGCGTGCGACCAGCACATCCCGCGGGTCCTCGCGGAGCGGGATCGCGGCCAGCGTCAGCTCATCGGGCTGCGTGGTCGGCAGGTCCTTCAGCGAGTGCACCGCGAAGTCCACCTCACCGGCGAGCAGCGCGTCCCGCAGCGCGGTGACGAACACACCTGTGCCGCCGATCTGCGCGAGGTGCTCACGGGATGTGTCGCCGTACGTGGTGATCTCGACGAGCTCGACAGGCCGGCCGGTCAGCCGGGTCACCGCCTCCGCCACATGCCCGGACTGGGCCATGGCGAGCTTGCTGCGCCTGGTCCCCAGCCTCAGAGCCTTGCCGGCCCTCTCCGCCTTCTCGGTCATACTCGCCCTCGGTTCTTGACGTCGGCGTCGTTCAGGTCGGCCCGGCTGACGGCTGCGACCGTCTCCGGGTCGAGGTCGAAGAGTGTGCGCAGCGCGTCCGCGTACCCGGCGCCGCCGGGCTCGGCCGCGAGCTGCTTGATCCGCACGGTGGGTGCGTGCAGCAGCTTGTCGACCACGCGGCGCACGGTCTGGGCGACCTCGGAGCGCTGCCGTTCGTCCAGGTCGGGCAGCCTGCCCTCAAGGCGGGCGACCTCACCGGCGACCACATCGGCGGCCATGGCGCGCAGCGCGACCACGGTCGGGGTGATGTGCGCGGCGCGCTGGGCCGCGCCGAACGCGGCCACCTCGTCGGAGACGATGGTGCGCACCTGGTCCACGTCGGCGGCCATAGGGGCGTCCGCCGAGGCTTCGGCAAGCGACTCGATGTCCACCAGCCGGACCCCGTCGAGTCGGTGTACGGCGGCGTCGATGTCGCGGGGCATGGCGAGGTCGAGCAGCGCGAGCGGTGTGCCCTCGCCGTGGGGCTCGCGGCTCTTCAGCGCGGCCTCGACCGCCTCCACTCCCAGCACCAGGCCGGTCGCGCCGGTGCAGGAGACCACGATGTCGGCACGTGTCAGCTCGTCACCTGCCGCCGCCATGTCGACGGCGCGGGCGCGCACGCCCGTACCACCCGGCTCGGTAAGGATCCGGACCAGCCGTTCGGCACGCTCATGCGTCCGGTTGGCGACGACCACCTCGGCCACCCCGGCCCGCGCGAGCGTCGCAGCGGCCAGCGAGGACATCGAACCGGCGCCGATGACCAGGGCCCGCTTGCCCCGCGCCCAGGTCTCGACGTCGGTTCCCTGGGCGAGCTGCTCGAGCCCGAAGGTGACGAGGGACTGGCCGGCCCGGTCGATCCCGGTCTCGCTGTGGGCGCGCTTGCCGACCCGCAGCGACTGCTGGAAAAGGTCGTTCAGCAGCCGCCCCGCGGTGTGCAGGTCCTGGCCGAGTGCGAGGGCGTCCTTGATCTGGCCGAGGATCTGGCCCTCGCCGATGACCATCGAGTCGAGTCCGCAGGCCACCGAGAAGAGGTGGTGGACGGCCCGGTCCTCGTAGTGCACGTACAGATAAGGGGTCAGCTCTTCCAGACCGACGCCGCTGTGCCGGGCGAGCAGCGTGGACAGCTCGGCGACACCGGCGTGGAACTTGTCGACGTCGGCGTACAGCTCGATGCGGTTGCAGGTGGCGAGCACGGACGCCTCGACCGCGGGCTCCGCGGCGAGGGTGTCCTGGAGCAGCTTGGCCTGCGTGTCCGGGGACAGCGAGGCGCGCTCCAGCACGCTGACCGGGGCACTGCGGTGACTGAGTCCGACGACCAGGAGACTCATGCCGGCATCACGGCGGGAACGTCCCCGTCGGGCCCTTTCCGGCCGGAGCCGGTGCTGCTGGTGCTGGTCCCCGTGCTGGTACCGGTACCGGCGGTCGGCGCGGCGGCTGCCATGCCTTCCGCGGCCTCGGCGCCTTCCGTGTCCTCGGCGTTCCCGGGGTTCGCGGGGGCCGCATGGGGCGGGGTCCCGGCGGACGCGGCCACCGGCGGTACGGCGGCGGGCGTCTCGCCGTCCGTCTCCTCACCGGCCTTGCGCTGCTCGTGGAACGCCAGGATCTGGAGTTCGATCGACAGGTCGACCTTGCGTACGTCGACCCCGTCCGGCACCACGAGCACGGTGGGGGCGAAGTTGAGGATGGAGGTGACACCGGCGGCGACCAGCCGGTCGCACACCTGCTGGGCGGCCCCGGCGGGCGTCGCGATGACCCCGATGGAGACGCCGTTGTCCGAGATGATCTTCTCCAGCTCGTCCGTGTGCTGGACCGGGATCCCGGCGACCGGCTTCCCGGCCATCGCCGGATCAGCGTCGATCAGCGCGGCGACGCGGAAGCCGCGGGAGGCGAAGCCGCCGTAGTTGGCGAGGGCGGCGCCGAGGTTGCCGATACCGACGATCACGACCGGCCAGTCCTGGGTCAGGCCGAGCTCGCGGGAGATCTGGTAGACGAGGTACTCGACGTCGTAGCCGACACCGCGGGTCCCGTACGAGCCGAGGTAGGAGAAGTCCTTCCGCAGCTTCGCGGAGTTCACCCCCGCCGCCGCCGCCAGCTCCTCCGACGAGACCGTGGGCACGGAGCGCTCCGAGAGCGCGGTCAGCGCGCGCAGGTACAGCGGAAGCCGGGCGACGGTGGCCTCGGGAATTCCTCGGCTACGAGTCGCCGGTCGGTGAGTTCGGCCAGTTGCCACGGTGCTCCTGCGGGATGAGCGAGGCTGTAGGCGGTCGTACGTCCCAGGACCGCCCCGTCGAATGCAGGCTATGTCTTTGTGAACGCGTGCACAAAGATGGTGTCCGCTTTGTCCGACCAAAGTGACCGGGGTCACGCGGACTGAAAGCGGGATTCCGGAACCGCTCGCCGCTCCCGGTCGTAGAAATCCCGAAGGGGGCACCGCGTTTCACACTCCTTACGTCCACGCCCCCGAGACACCGGCGAAACGCCCACGATGGTAACCACCCTCCGGGTCATACCCCCAGCTCACGCCGGAGCCGGTCCGGGTCCACCCGCCAGAAGGTGTGCTGCTCACCGTCCACCAGAACGACCGGGATCTGCTCCCAGTACGCCCGGTGCAGCTCCGCGTCGCGGGTGATGTCCTTCTCCTCCCATACGGCGCCCGTCTCCGCGCAGACCCGCTCGATCACGGCCCGGGCGTCGTCGCAGAGGTGGCATCCGGGCTTTCCGATCAGGGTCACGACCCGTTCGGCGGGATTCTTCTTCGGACGCCTGGTACGCCGCAGCAGAGGACTCATACCTCCATTCTCCGCCCCGGCCCTCTACTCCCGGTCGCACTCGTGGACGTGCTTCCGGCCACACGCGCGACAAGTCGCCGCGGCCATTGACGCCGACGCCGACACCGGTGATCGCGTTTTACGACCCGGCCACGCAGAGTTCACGCCTTCGCATCCCCGCGAGTCGGGAAGTCGCGGACGGACTGGCTATGCTCACGCCATGGCCGGACTGGGATGGCTCACCCCCCGTAGGCGCTCCGCCACCGCACGGAGCGTGCTGGCAGGCGAGGCCGCCGCCGAGGCTGCCCGCAAGACCTCGCAGCGGCTCGCCGCTGAAGCGGAGGCCGGGACGGCGGTCGGCGATGGCGACGAACCGGGGCGGCGGGAGCCGGACTTCCCGGTGGTCGGGGACTCACTCGCCGCGGCCTTCTTCGACCTGGACAACACCGTCATGCAGGGCGCCGCGATCTTCCACTTCGGCCGGGGGCTGTACAAGCGGAAGTTCTTCCAGCGCCGCGAACTGGCGAGGTTCGCCTGGCAGCAGGCGTGGTTCCGGGTCGCCGGAGTCGAGGATCCCGACCATATGCAGGACGTGCGCGAGTCCGCGCTGTCCATCGTCAAGGGGCACCGGGTCTCGGAGCTGATGTCGATCGGCGAGGAGATCTACGACGAGTACATGGCGGACCGCATCTGGCCCGGTACGCGCGCGCTCGCCCAGGCGCATCTCGACGCCGGCCAGAGGGTGTGGCTGGTCACCGCGGCTCCCGTGGAGACCGCCACCATCATCGCCCGGCGGCTCGGACTGACCGGCGCGCTCGGCACGGTCGCCGAGTCCGTCGACGGTGTGTACACCGGGAAGCTGGTGGGTGAGCCGCTGCACGGCCCCGCGAAGGCCGAAGCGGTACGCGCGCTGGCCGCGGCCGAAGGCCTGGACCTCGCCCGCTGCGCGGCGTACAGCGACTCGCACAACGACATCCCGATGCTCTCCCTGGTCGGCCACCCGTACGCGATCAACCCGGACACCAAGCTGCGCAAATACGCGCGGGAGCGCGACTGGCGGCTGCGCGACTACCGCACGGGCCGCAAGGCGGCGAAGGTCGGCATCCCAGCCGCCGCCGGTGTGGGCGCGCTGGCGGGCGGTACGGCGGCGGCGGTCGCGCTGCACCGGCGCCGACGCTGAGGCGCGACGGGCCACGCGCGCCCGACCCCGCCCACCCCTCGCCCACCCGCGACCACACTCCGCGCAGGCCCCGCACGCGCCTGAGCCCATGATCGCTCCCGCGCGCGCACCCACGCGCACACGCACGCCCGAACAATTCCGAACGGATTTACGCCGGGCTGAGCCGCCCGCTGCACACTTGCGCCCACACCCGTTTGGATGTGGGCACATTCGCGCGAATTCCCCGTTGATTCATTCGTATGGGCATGCCACCCCGTTTCCCGCGGACACCAAGCCGACCGTGACCGCGGCCCAGTGCGCGGCACGCCGCATCGCGCCGCACCCCCGAGCACGCCCGTGGCCAGCGTCGTTGCGGGCAGATGAACACAACGCGTGACGCGTGAAAGCAGATCCCGAAGCATTTCGATCATCAATCGATCACAAATTGCTGCTGCATCCGTCGCTTTGTCGTAAGAGAAGCGACGTAATCGATGATTTGAGCAACTGGGTGTAGCGCTGCCTGTACGAAGCGTTATTCTCCTCAGACGCATTAAGGACCCCACACGTCGCCATGACGGGTGAACGGTCCCGCATCTGCTCGTGATGGAAGCTCTGCCTCTGGGAGTCCCGTGTACCCACACGTCGGGGTTGACGCCTCGGGCCTGGCTACGCTGCGCGCAACGGTCGCCGACCACTTGCGCGGCTTCGTCCCCACCGCGTACGCCATCCCCGCCTTCGCCACGCCGAGCCCAGCCGCCCTCGGCCCTGTCGGCCCCTGCTACGCCCTCACGGGCGGCATCGAGAAGGGGTCGGCGCGCAGCGGCGTCGTCGAGGGACGCGGCTCCGGCGACGGGCGGGAGCTCGCCCGAAGGGGCGGTCGCGGCAGCTCGGCCACCACCCGCCGTCCCAGCGCGGACAGCGACAGCGCGCGCATGATGGACCTGGTCGAACGGGCCCAGGCGGGTGAGGCGGAGGCCTTCGGCCGGCTCTACGACCAGTACAGCGACACCGTCTACCGCTACATCTACTACCGGGTCGGCGGGAAGGCGACGGCGGAGGATCTCACCAGCGAGACCTTCCTGCGTGCTCTGCGCCGTATCTCCACCTTCACCTGGCAGGGCCGGGACTTCGGCGCCTGGCTGGTCACCATCGCTCGCAACCTGGTCGCCGACCACTTCAAGTCGAGCCGATTCCGGCTGGAAGTGACCACCGGGGAGATGCTCGACGCCAACGAGGTCGAGCGAAGCCCCGAGGACTCGGTGCTTGAATCCCTCTCGAACGCCGCACTGCTCGAAGCCGTGCGCAAGCTCAACCCGCAACAGCAGGAATGCGTCACCCTGCGCTTCCTCCAGGGACTCTCAGTTGCCGAGACCGCGCGGGTGATGGGCAAGAACGAAGGTGCGATCAAGACCCTTCAGTACCGAGCCGTCCGCACTCTGGCCCGGCTGCTCCCCGACGATGCCCGCTGACCTCCTGGTCATGGGGATCACCCCCACCCCTCCCCACATCGCGCCCTTCTCATGTACCGCCCCCCACGCACCAGCCCCCCACGCCGTCCCGTCCCTTCAACTCACCACCCGTGAGCGGCTGATGACGCACTGGTCCGATCATCCTTCGCGCGTAACCCAACTGCCGAGCCGCTCGTTGTGCGGAATGCAGACTCCCTGCGGTCACGTCACGCCCGCGGCCACTCACTCTTTCGTGTGGATGCGCTCAAGGTGTGCAACCTTCCGGACCCCCCGAGGAGTCGACCGTCATGACGAGAGGAGGTGCCGCCAGTGATCGCGAACGTTTCGGCACACCGGCGGGCGAACGCCTTCGCCCAGGCCCTGGAGGATCAGACACTCCTGGGCGCGGCGGCCGAACAGCCCGACACTTCGGCAGAACCGGCCGAGCGGACACGGCTGTTGGCCTTGGCGAACGGCCTCGGCGAGCTGCCGAAGCCCGAGTTGGACCCCGAGGTCAAGGTGGTGCAGCGAGCTCAGCTCGTCGCCGCCATGGAGGCCATGCTCCTGGAGGGCACGGCGCTTGGAGGAGGTGCGTCCGCGAGTCCTGCCGTACCAGGGCAGCGAAGCTCCGGCCACGGCACCCACCGGGCATCGCCACTCCGGAAGCTGAAGCCGCGCTCCCGCTGGTCCAAGGGCCTCGCGGCGGGCGGTCTCACCGTCGGAGTCGCCGCCGGCGCCTTCGGTGGAGTGGCCGCCGCCAGCTCCGACGCCCTCCCTGGAGATTCCCTCTACGGGCTGAAACGGGGCATGGAGGACTTCAAGCTGGGGATGGCGGACGACGACGCCGATCGCGGCGGCATCTACCTCGACCAGGCGTCCACGCGGCTCAGCGAGGCCCGTCGGCTGATGGAGCGGGGCCGGTCCGGACAGCTCGACCACGAGTCTCTGGGCGAGGTGAGGCGCGCCCTGACCGGAATGCGCCACGACGCCACTGAGGGCCACCGCCTGCTCCACCAGGCTTACGAGCGGGACGGATCGCTCGGCCCGATCGCGACCCTGTCCTCGTTCTCCCACTCCCACCGCGAGGTGTGGAACGGGCTGCGCGAGCGCCTCCCCGTCCAGCTCAATGACGTCGGCGACGAGGTGAACTCGGTCTTCGACGCCATAGACCAAGAGGTCGGGCCGCTCCGGTCGCTGCTGCCCGCCGCCCCTGGTCAGGGGAGCACCGGACCTCAGCGCGGCGGAGCCAGTCCGGAAGGCTCCGGCAGCTCGACGGGTTCGTCCGGTACAGGCCAGTCCTCGCCGTCCTCCCCCGCCATGGGCCAGGGGCACGGGCAGGACGACCTGCGGCCCAGCCCTTCGGACTCGGGCTCCTCACCGGATGACGGAGGGCTGCTCGACGGCGGCACGGGCGATCTGCTCGACCCGCCGGGTGGGATGACCACACCGTCGTTCCCGTCCGATGCCAATCCGACAGCGCCCATGCCGGATGTCACCATCCCGCCGCTGCTGCCCGGGCTGCTGCCGGATCTCGGCCTCGACACCGAGGACGACAACGGCTAGGCCGACCAAGGGTGCGACGGGTGTGGGGGAGGCCATGGCC
>NZ_JBHXFA010000169.1:0-14007 GCF_042724175.1 Streptomyces sp. NPDC127084 | reverse complement strand
GCTCCGAAGGTCACCCCTCCGGGGTCCCGGGCGAGACACATCGTGCCGAAGTCACCGACCTGCATCGGCTCCATGAGGACGGTGCCGCCGTTCTGCTGGATCTTCTCCGCGGTCGCGGCGGCATCCGGCGACGCCAGATACAGGCACCACTGCGATTGCCCCTCCTGCCCCGGCATGGGCGGTACGACGGCGGCGACCGCCTTGCCGTTCGCGTACGCCTCCGTGTAGTTGCCGTACTCCGACGATGATTCACCGAACGTCCAGCCCAGGACTTCGCCGTAGAAGGTCTTCGCTCCTTCCACGTCGGAGAACATCGCGTCGGCCCAGATCGGTTTGCCTTCGGGTGCTGCGGCCATGACTGACTCTCTTCGCTGTCTGCGCTGTGAAGTCCCCCGATCCGTGGGACCGGCGGACCGTGACCGGTCCCACGCTAGTGAGAGCCGGGCTCTCCCGCGCGATGACACCGCGAATCGGTCCGGAGACGTCCTTCGGAGGACGGCGGTGACCGATGGCTCACCCGTTGGCGCACCTATAGCGGCCGGAATGCGCGACTCCGACAACCGATGACCATGAAATGGCTGTTTTCAGTCATCCTTCGATCGGTCGTGTCGGATGCGTGATTGGGCTGTGTCTTTGTGTGATCGAAGGGGTCATCCTTGTCCGTGCATGGGTCATGTAGGCGTCATTCATCCGGATGTAGCCACTGCCTGGCGAAAAATTTGCTGAGAAGATGTCAAAACGGCAAGAGATTCGACCGAAACTGAGCAGTGGCTTTTGACGGTGGATCCGCGGTTCCCTGAGGGTCGTTCACATGCCCGTAACACCCCGAGCCGCCACCGGCGGCCCGTTGCGCATGCCCGATTTCCGTCTTCTGCTCGCCGGTGCCGCCACCGGACAACTCGGCGCCCAGGTCACCCTGGTGGCGCTGCCCCTGGTGGCTGTGCTCGAACTCCAGGCGTCCGCCTTCGAGGTGGGTCTGCTCACAGCCGCCGAGACCGCCGCGTTCCTGCTCATCGGGCTGCCCGCGGGAGCCTGGACCGACCGCATGCGCAAACGACCCCTGATGATCCGCGCCGACATCGTGCGCGCCGCGGCCATGGCGAGCATCCCGCTCGCCGCGGTCGCCGGAGCGCTGACGATGACCCAGCTCTACGCGGTGGCCCTGATCACCGGTGTGGCGACGGTCTTCTTCGACGTCGCCCACCAGAGCTATCTGCCCCACCTGCTGCCCAAGGAGCAGCTTGTCGCCGGCAACGGTGCTCTGGAGACCATCCGTTCATCGGCACAGGTGACAGGCCCCGGACTCGGGGGCGGGCTTGTGCAGTTGGTCGGAGCCCACCTCGCGATCGTCGCGGACGCCATCGGCTACGCGCTGTCCGCCCTGTTCCTGCTGGGCGTCAAGCAACACGAGGACCGGCCGCGGCCCGCCCCGAACGCGTCCTTGCGCCGGGACATGGCCGAGGGTGTGCACTTCGTCCTCCGCCAGCCCCTGTTGCGCGTCATCGCCCTTACCACCGGCCTCGGCAACCTCTTCGCCGCGGTGCTGATGGCCACTCAGACGGTGTACCTGGTCCGAGTGCTCGGCCTGGAACCGGGGGCGATCGGCCTGGTGCTGTCCGCGGCGGCCGTCGGCGGACTCGCCGGAGCGCTCTGCGCCGGTGCGATCGCCGCGCGAGTCGGCCAGGCCCGGACCATCCTGCTCTCCCTCCTCGTGACCGCGCCGTTCGCACTCCTTTGGCCGCTGTCCGGGACGGGAGCGGCCGGGGCAGCCCTGTTCGCCGCCGGTTCCGGTGTCACCTTCTTCGGCGCCGTCGTCTACAACGTCGCCCAGGTCAGCTTCCGCCAGACGCTCTGCCCGCCGCGGCTGCTCGGCCGGATGAACGCCACCCTGCGGTTTCTCATGTGGGGGACCCTTCCGCTCGGCGGGCTGCTCGGCGGCACCCTCGCCGACGCCTTCGGCCCGCGTACGGCACTCGCCTGCTGCGCCGCCGGCTTCCTCGTCGCCCCGCTCCCACTGCTGCTGTCCCCGCTGCGCCGGATGCGGGACCTGCCCACGGCCGCGCCCGCCGACGACGCGGCGGACGGCGCTGACGCCGCGGCACGCGGCCCGGCTCCGGTGGGCTGAACTCCCGTCCCAGAGCTGCCCAGAAGACCGGCGTCCTGAACTCAACCCGGAAGGATCACGTGCCCAGCATCACGAGCCAGTATCTGGCCCGTTACCGGCGAGCCACAGCCGACGAGGGGACCGACTTACCGCTCCCCGTCACCGGAGCCCAGCGCCGCTTCGTACTGGTGCGTTCCATGGACGCCACGGGCCGACCCGACCTGGTGCCGATGTTCTTCGCCTTCCCGCGCGGCACCGTCGACACCGTACGCCTCGCCTCTGCGGCCCGCCGTGTGGCCGCGCTCCACCCCGTCCTGCGCGCCCGGCCCGCCGTGCTGCGCGGCGCGCCGGTCCTCCTTCCGGAACCGCCCGCGGTCCCCGTCGCCACCGTGACCCCTGCCCTGGGCGAGGACACGGCTTCGGCGCTGCGCCGGGCACTCGCCGACTGGGCCCCGCAGGGTCCGCCGATGCGGATGTTCCTGGCACGGGACGAGGCACCCGGCGGCGAGGAGGTCCTCGCCATCGTCCTCGACCACGCCGCCTGCGACGGCCAGTCGCTGGCGCGCGTCGTCGGGGAACTCGAGGCCGCGTACGCCGAGGCGCCGCACTCCGATGAGCCGAGCCCCGGCGACATCGCCGCCGAACTGGCGGCGTACCGGGACGCCGTACTGCTCCAGCTCGAAGCCGAGGACCGCGCCTCCTCACCCGAGGCGATGGCCCACTGGGGCGAACGGCTGCGGGGAGTACGCGAACAAGCCCCGCCTGCGCGTCCGGGGCACCCGGCAGCCGACGCGCTGCCGAGCGGCACGGCCGAACGCTGTGTCCCGGCCCCGGCGGCCGGGATGTCGTTCCCCGGCCTGCTCGACGCCTGCCGGGCCGCCGCCGCCGCGCTGTACGGACCTGGGCACGAGGTGCCGATCGGCTACCCCTGGGGCGGGCGCCCACCCGGCGCGGCACCGGTCATCGGCTGCTTCCTCAACACCGTGGTCTTCCCGGCCACGACCGGCGAGGGTCCCGGGGGTGACTCGACCGCGTTCGACTGGTGGGACGACCTGGACCGGGCCGACGCACCCTTCGACGCCGTGGTGCACGCCGCCAGGGCGGCGGGCTCCGGCTGGACGGGCCGGCTCGACGGACTGCTGACCGTGGACGACACCCAGCGGCGCCCGCTGCTCAGCCTCGCCGGTGTCACCGGTCGCGAGACACATGTGGACGGCAGACCCGTACGCGGCCCGTTCGCCGTCTCCGTCACCAACGGCCCCGCGCTGCACCTGCGCATGGTGTGGGACCGCGCGGTCCTGGACGACGACCGTGCCGAAGACGCCTTCGCGGCACTGGCCGACACGGTCGCGGCGACCTCCGCGGGTACCGCCGGGTGAGTGCCGCCGACCGCCCTTGCCGCCTGACCTCCGGCGGCAGGATTCCGCCGTCCGGCCGACCGCCGACTGACCGTCGGCCGGATGTCGCCGACCGATCGTGACCGACTGCGACCGACTGCCTGTCGGCCGACCGACCGCCGACCAAGCGGGCAAAGACCACCACCCGACGCCACCCGACAGCCGGGCCATGCCGCGCGACCCGCGGACCGCCCGCTGGACCACGCCGGGCACAACCGTGCCCGGCCGAACAGAACCGACCCGACAACCTCAGGGATCGCCCATGCTCCCCCTCTCCTCCTCGCAGGAGATCGTCTGGCTGCACGAACAGGTGCACACCGGCAGCCGCGCGTACAACTTCACCGGCGCACTCGACCTGTACGGCACCCTCGACGCCGAAGCCCTGCGCCGAGGACTCGCCGCCACCCTCGACAGGCACCCGGGACTGCGCCTCGAACTCGTCCCCGTCGAGGGCGCGATGCCCGGACAGCGGGTGGCCGAGAGCTGTGTGCCGCGTCTGCACACCGTCGACATGAGCGCCGAGAAGGACCCCGAAGCGGCGTTCGAACGTCTGCTGCGCACGGAAGCCGAAACACCGCTCGACACCTTCGAAGCGCCGCTGCTGCGCTGGACCCTGGTCCGGCTCGCACCGGACCACCACCGCCTCATCCACGTCGAACACCACCTCATCCACGACGGCCACTCGCTCGCGATCCTGCTGGACGACGTGTTCCGCACCTACCGCGGCCATGTGCTGGGCGAGCCGGTCACCCTGCCGCCCGCGTCCTCCTACGCCGACCACGTACAGGCCAGGGCCCGCGCCCCCTTCCCCACCGAGAGCCTCGACTTCTGGACCGGAGAACTGCGCGATGCCGCCCACGACATGCCACTGCCCGGACTGACCCGCCCCGGCGCCCGGCGCAGGCACCACGGCGGACAGCTGCGCCAGTCCATCGGCGCCGACCTGGCCGGGCGGCTGCGGCAGCACGCACGCTCGCGCGGACTCACCCCGTTCGCCACCCTCCTCGGACTGTTCGCCGAGCTTCTGCGCAGGCACAGCGGGCGTTCCCGGATGGTCATCGGCACTGCCGTCGGCAACCGCCCGCAGGGCTTCGAGGACGCCGTCGGGATGTTCGTCAACACCATCCCGCTGCCGCTCAGGCTCGACCCCGCGGCATCCGCCGAGGACACCATGGACGAGGTGACCGACACCCTCTTCCGGGCCCTCCCGCACCAGGAAGTGCCGGTCCAGGAGCTCACCCGCGCCCTCGGAATGCACACATCGGGCGCCGACAACCCGCTCTTCAGCGTCATGTTCAGCGCCCACGACGCCCCGCTGCCCGAGATCGAAGTCCCGGGCCTGGACATCACCCTCTTCGAGGGCTTCAACACCGGCACCACCCGGTTCGACCTGGACGTGGTGCTGCTGCCGGACGACCGGCGCGGAGTCACACCCCGTCAGGGCGCCCCCGGAATGACACTCGTCTGGGACTACGACGCCGACCTGTTCGGCGAGGACGTGGCCCGACTGCTGGCCGGACGGTTCCTGGACCTGCTACGGGCCTATCTCGACGACCCGGCCGCCGTCTTGGCCGACCTCGCGCCCGCGCATCCGGAGGAGGCCGGAACCACCGCGGAACCACCGAGGGGGACAGCCGGATCAGCCGGTCCGCTCGACCCGATCGCCGCCCATGACCCGACCCTGCCCGCACTGCTGATCGGCGCCCGCCGCATCACCTACGGGGATCTGAACGCCCGGGTGGAGAGCCTCGCGAGCCGGCTGCGCGACGCGGGAGTGACCCCCGGTCAGCCGGTGGCCGCCGTTCTGCCCCGGGGCCTCGACTCGGTCACCACCCTGCTGGCCTGTCTGCGGACCGGAGCGGTGTACTGCCCGCTCTCGCCGTCCGACCCGGCGGACCGTATCGAACTGCTGCTGAAGCGGCTCGCCCCGGCCTTGGTCCTGACCTCGTCCGGGACTCCGGTCACCGTGCCCGAGGGACTGCCCGCGGCCACGCCCGACGCCCCCGAACTGCCCCGCGCGCACCGCGCCGACGCGATGCCGGGAGCCTCGTACATCATCCACACCTCGGGCTCCACGGGCATCCCCAAGCCGGTCGCCGTCGGACGCGCGGCTCTCGAGCACCATATGACCGCCGCCGCCGGACGTTTCGGCCTGGCCCCGGGGGACCGGGTGCTGCTGTTCGCCCAGCCGTCCTTCGACGTGGCCCTCGAAGAGGTGCTGCCATCGCTCCACGCCGGAGCCTGCCTCGTCGTCCCGGGGCACGAGGTGCCCACCGGAGCGGAGCTCACCGAACTGCTGGGCGCCGCCCGGGCCACCGTCGCCAATCTGCCGACCAGCTACTTCCTCGCCACCCGCGAGGACATGCGGCCCGCGCTGCGCGACGGCGCGTGGGAGCCGCGGCTGCTGATGCTCGGCGGGGAACGGCTGCCGGCCGATGTGCTGCGGGACTTCCTGAACGACACCGAAGCGACCGTGCTCAACGTGTACGGCGTCACCGAGGCCGCTATCAGCTCGACCGTCCACGAGATCCGCCGCGACCAGCTCGCCGAGGGCGCCGAAGTCCCCCTCGGTATCGAGCTGCCCGGCGAGCGCGTGTACGTCCTGGACGCCCACCGCCGCCCACTGCCACCGGGAGCGGTCGGCGAACTGGCCATCGCGGGACCGGGCCTCGCCGTCGGATACGTCGGCAACCCCGAAGCCACGGAAGCCCGTTTCGTGACCGTCGACGCACTGGGAGGCGAACGGGTCTACCTCACCGGCGACCTCGGCTACCGCGGGCTCGACGGACTGCTGCACTTCCTGGGCCGCCGCGACAACCAGATCAAGCTGCGCGGCCACCGCATCGAACTGGAGGAGGTGGAGGCGGCGGCTTCGGCCGCGCTCGGCGGCCACTCCTGTGCGGTCGTACTCGACCGGGAGACCCCGGGCGGCCCCCGGCTCGTCGGCTTCCTGGAGAGCGCCCCGGACGCGGACGAGCATGGGGAGTGGGACGAGCAGGCCCTGCACACCGAGCTGAGCCGGCGTCTGCCCGCCGCACTCGTACCGGCCCGCTGGGCGCGGCTCGAAACCATGCCGACACTGGCCGGTGGCAAGCCGGACCGGGTGGCGCTGGCCCGTATGGCCGTCGCGCTCCAGCCCGCGGAGTCCGCGGAGCAGGTGGCGACCGCCGTGTCCACCGACCCGGCCGGGGACGTCCCGGGCCTGCCCGCCGATCCGATGACCGCCCTGCTCACCGAGGGCTGGCGTGCAGTGCTCGGCCACAGCCGCTTCGACCGGACCTCGCACTTCTTCAGGGCCGGTGGCCATTCGCTGCTCGCGGCGCAGCTCGCCGCGTGGCTGGAACCGCGGCTCGGACAGCGCCCGCCGCTGCGGCTGCTCTTCCAGAACCCGGTGCTCGCCGACCAGGCCGCCGCACTCGCGGCCACCGCCACCACCTCGACGGAGTCGTGATGACCGAGACCTTCGACCTCCCCTCGAACACCCTGACGGACCAGGCCGCCTCCGACCGCGCCACCCGCTCCGCCACCGCCACCGCCAACGGCGGCGCGGCGCTGAGCGTCGCACACGGGGCCGCCCCCGCCACCACGGGAGTGCTGGCGCTCTTCGAGGAGTGGGTCCGCCGCGCCCCGCAGGCTCCAGCAGTGATCGACGGCGCCCACACCTGGACCTACCGTGATGTGGACGTCGCCGCCACCGAGGTCATCGCCTCACTCGGTGACCGGGTACGCCCGGGAGATCTGGTCGGCGTCTGCCTCGACCGCTCGGCCGCTCTCGTCGTCACCGCGGTCGCCCTCGCCCGGATCGGCGCCGTCTACCTGCCGCTCGGACCCCGCCCGGGTCCGCGCCGTACCGAAGCCGTCACCGAGGACCTGAACGTCGTCTGCCTCATCGGCGACCCGAAGGTGCTGCCGCCGCGCCACCAGTCGGCCGACACCGCCGATCACGCCGCCCTGCCGCTACCCGCCGAAGGCGCCAACACCGGTGACTCCGGCGCCACGGTCATCGCCGCCTTCGCCACTCCGGGGGCCGGGGCCCGGCGGGCGCCCGGAGAAGCGTTCTACGCCGTCCTGACCTCCGGGTCCACCGGTCGGCCCAAGGCCGTCGCCGTCGCCGAAGCCGCGCTCGGCACCCTGCTCGACTGGTACCGCCGGGAGATGGGGCTGGGGCCCGGTGACCGGCAGTCCCTGCTCATCGGGGTCGCCTTCGACCCCCACCTGATGGAGCTGTGGGCCGGGCTGACCTCCGGCGCCGCCCTCGTCCCCGCCCCGGACGACGTCCGCTGGGACTCTGCCGTACTGACCGACTGGTGGCGGGACGCCCAGGTGACGGTCAGCGTCGGAGCCACCCCGATGATCGAGCCCCTGCTGGACCGCCCCTGGCCCCAGGACCTCGTACTGCGCCATCTGGTCGTGGGCGGCGACAGGATGCGCCGCCGCCCCGCGGGCGATGTCACCGCCACCGTCCACAACGCCTACGGACCGGCCGAAGCCACCGTCGTCACCACCACCCACGCGATGACGGCCGGGGACGCCTGCCCGGGCGAGCAGACCCCGCCCCCGATCGGCACCCCCGTGCCGGGCGCGACCGTGGTCGTCACCGACGGCGAAGGCCACGCCGTCCCGCGCGGCACCGCCGGTGAACTCCGGATCGGCGGCAGTTGCCTGGCACTCGGCTATCTGGACCCCGAGCTGACCGCCCACCGCTTCACCGCCCCGCACCCCACTCCTGAACTGCCCGGAGCCGACCGGCTCTACCGCACCGGTGACCGGGTGCGGATGGCGGCAGACGGCAGCCTGGAGTTCCTCGGCCGTCTGGACGACCAGGTGAAGATCAGCGGTGTCCGGATCGAACCGGCCGAGGTGGAAGCCGCGTTCGAGCAGGACCCCTCGGTGCGAAGCGCCGTGGTGATCGCCCCCCGCACCCCGGACGGCCAGACCCGGCTCGTCGCGTATGTGCGGCCCGCCGAGGGTGCGACTCCCGGCACCAGCGCGCTGCTGGCGGCGGTGCGGGCCTGGCTCCCCGAGCAGGCGGTGCCCTCCGACGTCCGGATCGTGACGGGCTACCCCCTGGACGCCAACGGCAAGGTGGACCGCGCCGCCCTGGCCCAGCGGGCGGAGACCGAAGCCGCGGGCACCCCCGCCATCACGGCCGCAGCCGTGACCGCCGAGGCAGCGCCGCTCACCGACGCGGACGCCGACGCCACCCCTGAGGAGCTGCTGGTGCTGCGTGCGGTACGCGACCTGCTGAGCCGTCCGTCGATCACGCTCTCCGACAACTTCACCGACCTGGGAGGCACCTCGGTCCAAGCCGCCCGGCTGCTGACGGCCATCGAGCGGGAGTCCAGCGTACGCCTGCGGGCGCCGCAGCTGCTGCGCCAGCCCGACCTGCGCGCCGTGGCCGCCCTGATCGACCAGCGCCGTACCGGTGCACGGCAGCCGGGAGCCTGAATGACCGTCATCGACCCGTACACCCACATCACCCCGAAGGACGGCCCCGTGCCCACCTCCCGAACCGACACCGCGACGGCCGCGGCCACAGCCGGCGCCGCCGCCCCGGCCCCGGCAGTGATCCACGGGGGACTGCCCGCCCTCGTGGCCCGGCACGCCCGGGCCACCCCGGACGCGCTGGCCGTCGCCGACGGCGACACCACCCTCACGTACGCCCAGCTCGACATCCAGGCCCGCGTCCTCGCCGCCCACCTCCGGGACCACGGTGTGCGTCGCGGTGACCGGGTGGCGCTGCTGATGCCCCGGTCCGCCCGGACCGTCGTGGCGCAGCTCGCCCTGTGGTGGGCCGGTGCCGTGTGCGTACCGCTCGACCCGGCGCACCCCCGCCCGCGTACCGAGGCCATGGCCGCCGACGCCCAGGTGACCCTGACCATCGGCGACCACAAGCTCCTGGAGTCCGCCGCACCCACCGGGCCCACCCTGCCGCTGCCCGGCGAGCCGCAGCTCACCGTCGGTGCCATGACCGCGGCCGACGCCGATCCGGATCCCACGGCGTTCATCATGTTCACCTCGGGCTCCACCGGCCGCCCCAAGGGTGTGACCGTCCCGCACCATGCCGTCGTGGAACTGGTGACCCGGACCTCCTACGTCACCATCACCCCCCGCGACCGGGTTCTGTTCCACTCGCCCATGACCTTCGACGCGTCCACGTTCGAGGTGTGGGGCGCGATCGCGGCCGGTGCCGCCGTGGTCGTGTGCACCGTGGAGCGGCCCTCGTTCGAGGACCTGGCCCAGCACGTGGAGCGGCACGGCGTCACCGTCGCGTTCCTCACCACCGCGCTGTTCCACCAGCTCGCCGCGCGCCGTTCACGGGTGTTCTCGCTGCTGCGCGGTGTCGTCGTCGGCGGCGAGGCCCTCGCCGCGCAGCACGCCCGCGAAGTGCTGTGCGCCTTCCCCTGGCTGGAGCTGGTCAACGGCTACGGACCGACCGAGACGACCACCTTCGCCACCGCGCACCGCGTCACCGCGGCCGACTGCGAAGGGCAGATACCCATCGGCCGGCCCATCGCGGGCGCCACCGTCCATGTCCTCGACGTGGACAGGCACCCGGTCGCCGAAGGACAGCGCGGCGAGCTGTGGATCGGCGGCAGCCGACTCGCCCACGGCTACGTGGGACAACCGGAGCTCACCGCGCAGCGGTTCGTCGAGCACCCCGCGTACGGACGGCTCTACCGCACCGGCGACCTCGTCTCCGCCCGGCCCGACGGCGTACTCGACTTCCACGGCCGCACCGACGACCAGGTCAAGGTGCGCGGTTTCCGTATCGAACCGGGCGAGGTCGAACACGCCCTGCGTGAGCAGCCCGACGTCGACGACGCGGCGGTCACCGTCCACCGGCCCGGGGACGGCGACGCGCGGCTGGTCGCCTTCGTCGTGGCCGCGCCGGGACCGGTGCCCCGGGCGGAAGCACTGCGGGACCGGCTCGCCGCGGTACTGCCCGCGCATCTCGTACCCGACGGCGTGACCCTCGTCGACCGGCTGCCGCTCACCTCCAGTGGGAAGGTCGACCGGCGTGGGCTCACCGCACTCGTGGGCACGGCCGGGACCGACGCTCCGGCCGCACCGATGAGCCCGCTGGAGCAGGCCGTGGCCGAGATCTGGAGCCGGGCCATCGGTACCGATGTCACCCGGCCCGACGCCGACTTCATCGCACTCGGCGGCCACTCGCTGCTCGCCCTCGTCGTCACCGACGACCTCCGCGAGGAACTGGGTGTGGAGCTGGCACTCGCCGACTTCTTCGGCGCCCCGACCGTGGCCGGGCAGGCCGCCCTGGTCGAGCGCGCGCTGCTCGCCCTGCACGGCGATCTGCACCCTGACGACACGGCGGAGCACACCGATGAGCACTGACACGCCTGAGGCCGCGGGACAGCTCGCCCGCCAGGAGGAACTGCTGCGCCGGGCGCGCGCCGGTGCCTCGGCCCGCGGCACCGCCACCACCGGAACGGCCTGGACCGCCGGGGAAGCGGTGGCGACGGCCCAGCACGGCCCGGCCCCGCTTTCGCACGCCCAGCGCCGCATGTGGCTGATGGACCGGCTCGGCCACGCCGGAGCCTCCTACAGCGTGCCGTTTGCCACCCGGCTGCGCGGCCCGCTCGACACGGACGCACTCGCCACCGCGCTCACCTCGCTCGTACGCCGCCATGAAGTCCTGCGCACCCGCTACGGGCAGCGCGACGCCGAGCCGTACCAGGAGGTGCTGGAGGCGCCCCCGGCGATCGCCGTACCGGTCAGGGAGTGCGCCGAGGCGGACGCCCCGGCGCTGCTCGCCGATGAGGCACGCCGCGGCTTCGACCTGTCCACCGGACCGGTGCTGCGTGCCCTGGTGCTACGGCACGGCGAGCAGGACCACACCGTGCTGCTGACCTTCCACCACATCGCCATCGACGGCGGCTCACTGGACACGGTGGCGCGTGAGCTCGCCGAGCTCTACACGGCGGCCGTCCACGGCGGCGAACCGGCTGTGCCGCCGCGGCCGCCGCGGTACACCGACTTCGCACGCGGGGAACACGCCGCCGCAGCCCGGATCGAACAAGGCCTCGCCCACTGGACCGCGCGGCTGAGCGGTGCCACGGCCCCGCGCCTACCGCGCAGCCGGACCTCGCCCCCCGGGGCAGGCCCTCGGCACTCCGGCACGCACACCGTCCCGCTCGCCGACCGGCTGCCCGAGGCTCTGCGCGCGCTCGGCGGTGAACACCGCGCCACGCTGTTCACGGTGGCGCTCACAGCCGCGTTCGCCGCCCTCCGCGGCCTCACCGGAGACGACGACCTGGTCATCGGGATCGCGGGCACCCACCGCCGAGGCGCCGCCATGCGCGATCTGGTGGGTCTGTGCGTCAACACCCTTCCGGTACGGGTGGACACCTCCGGCGACCCGGCGTTCACCGAACTCCTCGGCCGGGTACGGGAAGCGCTGCTGGAGGCCCAGCAGTACCGTGACGTCCCCTTCGACCTCGTCCTGGAGCGGCTCGGCGCCGCGGCGCGTGACGCCGACGGCACCGCACTGGTCCGGGTGACCTCCGATGTCATCGGGGATCCGGCCGTCCTCCGGCTGCCGGACACCGTGGGGGAGTACGTGGACGTGGAGACCGGTGAGGCCAAGTTCGACCTCTCCTTCGGTCTGCTCACCTCAGGGAAGCCCACCGCCCTCGTGCAGTACGCCAGGGGCGTGCTGGACGAGGCGGCCGCGGCGAACCTCTGCGAGCGGTACGCGACCCTGCTGGCGGCCGTGACCACGCAGCCGTCGCTGCGGCTGTCGCGACTGCCGGGCGCCACACCGGATCGTGCGCCCTCGCCCTCTCCCGCGACCGCATCCAGCACGGATGCCGCCGCAGCCGACCGCGACGGCGGGGACGCGGCGGCACGGGACGCCCACCCGGCCGAGGCGCTGCTGCGCGCCCACCCCCGGGTCGCCGACGCCCATGTGGCCGGACCGACCGGCGGCGCGCTGCTGGCATACGCCGTGCTGCGCGACAGCGTGGGCCCGACCCCTCACGAACTGCGCGCTCGGCTGCGCACGGCGCTCCCGCCCGAGTCGGTCCCGGCAGTGGTGACGCTGCTGGACGCCCTGCCCCGGACACCGGAAGGAGCGGTCGACCAGGACCGGCTGCCCGGGATGCCCGCCGTCACGTCCGTACCCGCTCCGCAGGGCCCGCGTGCCGAAGCCGTCATCGAGGGCTTCAGCGCGCTCTTGGGGCGGACGCCGGAGCCGGACGACGACTTCTTCGCCCTCGGCGGGCACTCCCTCGTGGCCGTGAAGCTCGCCGAACGGCTGCGGACGGCGCTGAAGCTGCCGCTGACCGGGCTGGACATCCTCCAGTCCCGTACACCCAGGGCGCTCACCGCACTGCTGGACGCCCGTGAAGCCGAACGGACCGCGGCCAGGGCCGGGGCGGTATCCGGGCAGCCGCGGCCGAGTCGCCCCGGCACGGTCCTGGTCACCGGGGGCACCGGCGGGGTCGGCGCGTACATCCTCCGTGAACTGGCGGCTCAGGGAAGGCCGGTGCTGGCCCTGGCCCGCCCGGAGTCCGCACACCTCGTCGCCGGGGACGGCGTGGACGTCATCGAGGGCGATCTCGCCGACCCGTCGGCGCTGCGCGACGCGGTCGCCGCGGCCGACGCGGTCATCCACGCGGCCTGCACCTTCACCCGCCCCGAAGTCGACCTCGCCGCCATGGAAGCGATGGTCGACGGTTGGCGGCGCGGTCCCTTCGTCTTCGTCAGCAGCGTCGACGCCTACGGGCACCCGGACGGTGACCGGGTCGCGGAGGAGTCAGCACCCGGAGAGCCACTCAGCCCCTATGGGCGCGGCAAGCTCGACTGCGAGGCACTGCTGCTGCGCGCGGCGGGCACCGAAGGCCGTGGCGGGGCCAGCGCCGTACGCTCGCCGATCGTCTGGGGCCCGCACGACCGGCTGCGCGACCAGTTGCGCTGGGGAGCGACCGGCCTGCTCTACCAGGCGGCCGCGGAAGGACGCCCGATCGCACTGCCGAAGCCCGGCACCGGCGGACACGACTGGTACGGGGCGGCCTGGGTGCATGCGGCGGCCCTGGCCAGGGCGGTGACAGCCTGCCTGGACGCGCCCGTGCACGGCGTCGCCAATGCCGTCAGCGGCCATGTCTCCTGGCTTGAGCTGGCCACCGATCTGACCGTACTGCTGGGCAGTACGAGCGTCATCACCGAGACCGGTGAGGTCCACCAGGACCTCGACCACCGCTGGCACTACGACCACCGCCGCCTTGCCCGCCCGCTGCGGGCACAGCCGGGAGAGGACCGGCGCTCGGTCCTGGGTGCGATGGTCAACGGCGGTATGGCAACGCGTTAGGTCCTCTCCGGGCGATCTTTGAGTATCAGCCCGTGGTGTCGGATGCATGAGGCCTCCCCCGGCCCCCGGGGGCCGAGGTTGGGGTCTCCCCAGGCCGCCAGGCCGTGGGGAAGCATCGCAAGGCGGTGGGGGTCCCCCCTGCGTCAGCGGGGGAGAAGCTCTGGGGGAGCGTCGTG
>NZ_JBHXFA010000168.1:0-14012 GCF_042724175.1 Streptomyces sp. NPDC127084 | reverse complement strand
GGCAATCGAACCGTGACTCACCACCACACCCTTGGGACGCCCAGTCGAACCAGACGTATAGATGACATAGGCAGCGTCGGACGCGGAGGCGGCGCGGACGCGCGGGGCATCGGAGGGGAGCTCGGCCCAGCTCCCCTCGTCGACGTCCAGGACGGGGACGGCGAGGTCGTCCAGCACCTCGGGCAGCGGCCAGCCCGCGTTGGTGAGCACGGCCGCCGGGCGGGCGTCGGCCAGCATGGCGGAGGTCCGGTCGGCCGGGTACTCCGCATCCAGCGGCAGGAACGCCGCACCGGCCTTCAGCACGGCGAGTTGGGAAGCCACGCTCTCCGCCGAGCGGGCCAGGGCGAGCGCGACCACATCATCGGGACCCACACCGGCGGCGACCAGACCGTACGCGAGGCGGTTGGCACGAGCGTCCAGCTCGGCGAAGCTCAGCCGGGTCCCCTCGAAGACCAGTGCCGTGAGATCCGGGGTCGCCGCGACCTGAGCCGCGAACGCGTCCGGGATGAGCGTGACTTCGGTGGACAGCGGCCGCAGATCGCCGAGGAGCGCGGCGCGTTCGGCATCGCCCAGCAGGTCGGCGCCACTGATCCGCTGGTCGGGACGGGCCGTCATCTCCGTCAGCAGCCGGCCGAAGCGGGCGGCGATGGACTCGGCGGTCTCCCGGTCGAACAGGTCGGTGGCGAAGTCGATCGCGCAGTCCAGCCCGGCCGGGGCACCGTCCGGTCCGAAGAACTCCTCCAACGTCACATTGAGGTCGAACTTGGCGACCCCCGTGTCAGCGGGCAGGGCCTCGGCGCACAGACCGGCCAGCTCCAGCTCGCCCCCGGCGTTGGACTGGAGGACCATCGCCACCTGGAAGAGCGGGTGGCGGGCCAGTGAGCGGGCCGGGTTGAGCTCCTCGACCAACCGCTCGAACGGCACGTCCTGATGAGCGTAGGCGCCGAGGCCGGTCTCCCGGACACGGCCCAGGAGTTCGGCGAAGGTCGGATCTCCTGAGGTGTCGGTACGCAGCACCAGGGTGTTGACGAAGAAGCCGACCAGGTCGTCCAGCGCCTCGTCCGAACGGCCCGCGACCACCGAACCGATCGGGACATCGGTACCGGCTCCGAGCCGGGTGAGCAGCGCGGCCAGCCCCGCCTGCAGCGTCATGAACATCGTGACCCGGTGCTCACGACTCAACTCGACCAGCGACCGGTGCAGTTCGGCGTCGATCGGCAGGGCGACGCGGCCGCCCCGATGGTCGGCTCGGGCTCCGCGTGGCCGGTCGGTGGGAAGTGCGAGCTCCTCCGGGAGGTCGGCCAGGGTGTCGCGCCAGTAGGCGAGCTGGCGCGAGACCAGACTGTCCGGGTCGTCCTCGCGGCCCAGCAGCTCACGCTGCCAGAGCGCGTAGTCCGCGTACTGCACCGGCAGCGCCTCCCACTCGGGCACCGAGCCGTCACGGCGGGCGGCGTAGGCAGCGGCCAGATCGCGCAGCAGCGGGCCCATGGACCAGCCGTCGCCGACGATGTGGTGCAGCGCGACGACCAGCACATGCTGATCGGGTGCGATCCGGAGCAGGGTGGTCCTGACGGGCGGTTCGGCGGCCAGGTCGAAGGGGCGGCGGGCGGCCAGGTCGACCTCGGCGTCCACCGACTCCGGTGCGCAGTCGCGCCGTTCGAGCGTGAGTCCGGCATCGGCCGGGGCGAGGACCGACTGGTGGGGCTCGCCGTCCCGCTCGGTGATCAGCGTGCGCAGGACCTCGTGCCGGGCGACCAGGTCACCGAGGGCCAGTTCGAGCGCGTCCGGGTCGAGCGGACCGGTGAGACGCAGCGCGAGCGGCATGTTGTACAGCGCGCTGGGGCCCTCCATCCGGTCGATCAGCCACAGCCGCTGCTGGGCGAAGGAGAGCGGCAGGCGCTCGGGGCGTTCACCGGCCGTGAGCGCGAGCCGGGCCCCGGTGCTGTCCAGCCGCTGGGCAAGACCGGCCACCGTCGGCGCCTCGAAGACATCCCGGATGCCGAGTTCGGCGCCGAGCACCGAACGGATCCGGCTGAGCAGCCTGGTGGCGAGGAGCGAGTGCCCACCGAGGGCGAAGAAGTCGTCGTCCGCCGAGACCGGTCCGGTCACGTCGAGCACCTCGCCGAACAGGCCGCAGAGGATCTCCTCTCTAGCCGTCCGGGCCGCCCTGCCGCCGGTGGACGCCGCGAAGTCGGGGGCGGGCAGCGCGGACCGGTCGAGCTTGCCGTTGACGTTGAGCGGCAGAGCGTTGAGCGTGGTGAAGGCAGCCGGGACCATGTAGTCCGGCAGGGTGGCTGCCGCGTGGGTGCGCAGCGCGGCCGGGTCGAGCGGGCCCTGAGCCACGACGTAGGCGGCCAGCCGGGTGCCGGCGGTACCGTACTCGTACGGCAGCACCGCGGCCTGGAGGACGTCGGGGTGGGCGGTCAGGACAGTCTCGATCTCACCGAGCTCGATCCGGAAGCCGCGCACCTTCACCTGGTGGTCGGTACGGCCCAGGTAGTCGACGTCGCCGTCGCGGGTACGGCGGACCAGGTCTCCGGTGCGGTACATCCGCTCCCCCGGCGTGAACGGGTCGGCGACGAAGCGCTCGGCGGTCAGCGCCGGGCGGCCGAGATAACCGCGCGCCAGACCGGCACCACTGAGGTACAGCTCACCGGGGACACCGGGCGGGACAGGCCGCAGGCCGGCGTCGAGGACGTGTGCCCGGAGGTTGGACAGCGGACGCCCGATGAGCGGGCGCGGGTCACCGGAGAGCCGGTGGTGCAGCGCGTCGACAGTGCACTCGGTGGGGCCGTACACGTTGAGCACGATGGTGTCGGGCGCGGCGCTGAGCGCGGTCCAGAGGCTCTTGCCGAAGGCCTCGCCGCCGACCATCACGAGGGCCGGCGGGCAGCGGTCGAGCAGGCCCTCCTCGACCAGCCGCTCGGTGAGGCCGGGGGTGACGTCGTAGACGTCGATCCCGGTGCGCTCGGCGTAGCGGACGATAGCGGCGGCGTCGCGGCGCAGGTCGTCGTCGAGCACATGGAGTTCATGGCCGGCGCCCATCCAGAGCAGCGCCTCGAGTGCGGTGTCGAACGAGAACGAGGCGGTCTGGGCGAATCTGAACCTCCGCCCCGGGTGGGCCCGCTGGGTGACGGCCATGGTCTCGTCGCGATGGAAGGCGAACAGGTTGGCGAGGCCGCCATGGCGGACCACGACGCCTTTGGGACGGCCGGTGGAGCCGGAGGTGTAGATGACGTACGCGGCGTTGGACGGGTGGACGCGGACGGGCAAGGCGGCCGCGGGCTGTTCGGCCCAGTTCCGCTCGTCGGCGTCCAGAATGGTGGAACCGTCCAGTACTTCGGGCAACGGCCAGCCGTCGTTGGTGAGCACAGCCGCCGGGCGGGCGTCGGCCAGCATGTGGGCGATCCGGTCGCGGGGGTACTCGGCGTCCAGCGGCAGGAACGCCGCACCGGCCTTCAGCACGGCGAGTTCGGCGACCACCGTCTCCACCGAGCGGGGCAGCGCGAGCGCCACGACGTCCTCAGGCCCCACTCCTGAGGCGATCAGACCGTGGGCGAGGCGGTTGGCGCGGGCGTCCAGCTCTGCGTAGCTCAGCCGGGCCTCTCCGAAGACCAGGGCCGTGAGATCCGGGGTCGCTGCCGCCTGGTCCGCGAAGGCCACCTGGAGGAGCGGCAGTTCGGTGGGCCGAGCCGTGTCGTGCCACTCGGCCAGGGCGGCCCGGCCTGACTCGCCCAGTACGTCCAGTTCGGCGACCGGGCGGTGCGGGTCGTCGGCGGCCTGGGCGAGCAGGCGCAGCAGTGCGTCGGCGAGCCGTTCGGCGGTGGCCCGGTCGAACAGGTCGGTGGCGAATTCCAGGCCGCCTTCGACACCGGCCGGGGTGCCGTCCGGGTGGTGGCGCTCGGAGAGGTTGAGCGAGAGGTCGAAAGCGGTGCTGGGCAGGCCGAGTGGCTCGTAGGCGGCGCTGGTGCCGGGAAACTCGGGGCCGCCGCCCGCCGTGTTGTCGAAGGCGATCATCACCTGGAAGAGCGGGTGCCGAGCCAGCGTACGGAGCGGGTTGAGCTCTTCGACCAGCCGCTCGAATGGCACGTCCTGGTGTGCGTAGGCCGCCAGGTCGGCCTCCCGGACCCGGTCCAGCAGTTCGGCGAAGGTGGGCCTGCCGCTGAGGTCGGTGCGCAGTACCAGGGTGTTGGCGAAGAAGCCGACCAGCTCGTCAAGGGCGGGGTCGAGGCGGCCGGCCAGCGGGGTGCCCATCGGCAGGTCGTCGCCGGCGCCGAAGCGGTGCAGCAGGGTGGCGTAGGCGGCTTGCAGCACCATGAACAGGGTGGCTCCGTGCCCCGCTGCCAGTTCGGCGAGCCGCGCGTGCAGGTCCGCGTCCAGCGCCAGTGGGACGACATCGCCCCGGTGGCCGGCGACGGCCGGGCGGGGGCGGTCCAGCGGGAGCGGCAGTTCGTCCGGCAGACCGGCCAGCGCCTGCCGCCAGTGGTCGAGCTGGCGCGAGAGCTGGGACCGCGGGTCGGTGTCCGCGCCGAGCAGCCGGTACTGCCAGAGGGTGTAGTCGGCGTACTGGACCGGCAGCGGTGCCCAATCGGGCACCGAGCCGTCACGGCGGGCGGTGTAGGCCTCGGCGAGGTCGCGGAAGAGCGGGCGCAGTGACCAGCCGTCGCTGGCGATGTGGTGCATCACCAGGAGCAGCACATGCTCATCGGCCGACTCGGGGCGCAGGTAGGCGTGCAGCGGTATGTCGACGGCCAGGTCGAAGGTGTGGCCGACCAGCTCCTGCGCCGGGCGGTCGGTGACGGTGAGCAGCGGGGCCGGTGGTGCGGGCAGCACCCGCTGGTACGGGACGCCGTCGAGCTCGCCGAAGACCGTACGCAGCGTCTCGTGGCGGGCGACGACATCGCCGAGTGCGTGTTCCAGGGCGTCCGCGTCCAGAGGGCCGCTGAGCCGGAGGGCGAGCGTGACGTTGTAGGTCGCGGAGGGGCCCTCGGCTTGGCCGAGGAACCACAGGCGGCGCTGGGCGAAGGAGACGGGAAGGCGCTCGGGCCTGGTTTCGGGGCGGAGCGCGGGCCGGGCCGGGTACGTGGCGAGGCGGGCGGCGAAGGCGGCGAGTGCGGCGACGGTCGGGGCCTGGAAGAGGTCGCCGATGGCGAGTTCGGCGCCGAGTTCGGTACGCGCCCGGCCGATCAGGCGGGTGGCCAGCAGGGAGTGGCCGCCGAGTTCGAAGAAGTCGTCGTCGATGGTGATGTCGTCGATGCCGAGGACCTCACCGAAGAGTTCGCACAGGGTGCGCTCGCGCTCGTCGCGCGGGGCGCGACCGGTACCGGCGGCGGCGGTCGGCTCGGGGGCGGGGAGCGCGCGACGGTCGACCTTGCCGTTGGCGTTGAGCGGCAGGGCGGGCAGCACGACGACGGCCGAGGGGACCATGTAGCCGGGGAGGGTCTCGGCGGCGAACTGTCTGAGCTCGGCGTCGAGTCCGGGACTCTCGCTGATGGTGGAGCCGGTCACCGAGCAGTAGCCGACCAGGCGGGTGTCTCCGGGGCGGTCCTCGTGGGGGACGACGATGACCTGGCGGACGGCGGGGTGGCGGGAGAGCACCGCCTCGATCTCGCCCAGCTCGATCCGGAAGCCGCGCAGCTTGACCTGGCCGTCGATCCTCCCGAGGAATTCGATCGCACCGTCGGACCGGCGCCGGACCAGGTCGCCGGTGCGGTACATCCTCTCCCCCGGCGTGAACGGGTCGGCGACGAAACGCTCGGCGGTCAGCGCGGGTCGGCGCCAGTAGCCTCGGGCCAGGCCGGCGCCCGCCACATACAGCTCGCCGGGCACGCCGGGGGGGACGGGCCGCAGCCGTGCGTCGAGGACATGGGCGCGCATGTTGTCGAGTGGGCCCCCGATCGGCGGCCGGGGGCCGGTCAGATCGGCGGGCGCGAGACGGTGGTGGGTGGCGAAGGTGGTGGCTTCGGTGGGCCCGTAGACATGGGCGAGCAGCAGGTCGGGACAGTGGTCGAGGACGCGCCGCATAAGGGTGCCTGAAGCGGCCTCGCCGCCCGTGCAGACGGTCCGAAGGGCGCGGAAGGTCTCCGGGGACTGCTCGGCGACCAGGTCGAAGAGCGCCTTGGTGAGGAAGACGGCGGTGACCGAGTGCCGGGTGGTGACGGTGTGCAGCGCGGCGGCGTCCAGGTTGCCGGACGGGGCGACGACCACCGTGCCGCCGGAGAGCAGGGGCGTCCACAGTTCGTACGTGGCGGCGTCGAAGGCGTGCGGGGAGTGGAGCAGGATCCGTTGGTGCCGGCCGTCCTGCCAGCGGCGGTCGGCGGCGAGGTCGACCACGTCGCGGTGGCGGACCGCTACGCCCTTGGGGGTGCCCGTGGAGCCGGAGGTGAACATCACGTAGGCCAGCCGGTCAGGGTGCGCCGGGATGCCGGGATCGTGCGCCGGGGCGGCCGTCTCGTCGCCGGGGCGGACCACGACGGCGGTGTGCGCGAAGCCCGGGTCGGCGCGGTCGGTGAGCAGGACGGGGGCGGCGGTGTCCACGAGCAGCGCGGCCATCCGCTCCGGCGGCAGACTGGCGTGCATCGGGACGTAGCAGCCGCCTGCCTTGAGCACGGCCAGGGTGGCGACGACCAGGTCGACCGAGCGCTCCATCAGCAGGGCGACCGGGGACTCCGGGGCCACTCCGGCGGCGATCAGGTGGTGCGCCAGCCGGTTGGCCCGGGCGTTGAGCTCGGCGTAGTCGATGCTGCCCCCGTCGTGGGCGAGCGCGACCGCGTCCGGGGTGCGGGCGGCCTGGGCCTCGAACAGCTCCGGCAGTGAGCCGCACGGAACAGGCGCGGCGGTTGCGTTCCAGTCGTCGGACAGGCGGCGGTGCTCATCGGGAGCGAGGATGTCGAGGGTGCCGATCGGCATGTCGGGTGCGTCTGCCGCGGCGGCCAGCAGCCGGCCCAGGCGCTCGAACATGGTGGTGACGGTGGAGCGGTCGTAGAGGTCGGCCGCGTATTCGACCGATCCGGTGAGGCCGTCGGGGGCACCGCCGGGGGTGCGCCGCTCGGTGATGCCGATGTTGAGGTCGAACTTGGCGACCCGCAGGCCGAGCGGTTCCGGCTCCGACTCCAGTCCCGGGAGACCGATTTCACCCTCGTCGTGGTTCTGTACGACGAGCAGGGTCTGGAACAGCGGGTGGCGGCCGAGGGAGCGAACCGGGTTGACCTCCTCGACCAGTCGCTCGAACGGAACGTCCTGGTGGGCGAAGGCGTCGAGCTGTGCCTCCCGTACCCGGCCGAGCAGTTCGGCGAAGGACGGGTCTCCCGAGGTGTCGGTGCGCAGCACCAGGGTGTTGACGAAGAAGCCGACCAGGTCGTTCAGCGCCTCCTCGGAGCGGCCGGCGACTCCGGTGCCCAGTGGAATGTCGGTACCGGCGCCGAGCCGGGTGAACAGCGCGGCCAGTCCGGCCTGGAGGACGGAGAACAGGGTGGAGCGGTTGCTGCGGGCCAGTTCGGCCAGCGCGGCGTGCAGTTCGGGGCCATAGCCGAACGCCACGGCGTCGGCGGCCCCGCTGGGGGCGGGTGGGCGGGGGCGGTCAACCGGAAGCTCCAGCTCCTCCGGGAGACCGGCGAGCATTCCTCTCCAGTAGTCGAGTTGACGGCTCATCAGGCTGCCGGGGTCGGCCTCGTCGCCGAGCAGCTCGCGTTGCCAGAGCGTGTAGTCGGCGTACTGCACCGGCAGCGGCTCCCAGTCGGGAGCGGAGCCGTCCAGGCGGGCGGCGTAGGCGGCGGCGAGGTCGCGCATCAGCGGGCCAAGTGACCAGCCGTCGCCGGCGATGTGGTGGAGCACGACGAGCAGTACGTGCTCAGTGGGCGAGGCGGGCAGTGGTGCGAGCGGTGCGGGGGTGAGCGAGAAGACCGTGACCCGGATGGGCAGTTCGGCGCTCAGGTCGAAGTGGCGGGCCGCGGCCTGGTCCCGGAGGCCGGGGTATTCGTCCGGTGCGCACTCCACCGCCTCGAAGGCGATCTCCGCTTCCGAGGACGGCAGGACACGTTGTACCGGGTCTCCCCCGGCCGCGGGGAACACCGTACGCAGGGACTCGTGCCTGGCGACCACGTCCGCCGTCGCGGCGCGCAGCGCGGCGACGTCGAGCGTGCCGCGCAGGCGGACCGCGAACGGCAGGTTGTAGAGCGCGGTCGGCCCTTCGATCTGGTCGACAAGCCAGAGACGCTTCTGTGCGTACGAAACCGGGATCACGGTGCTTCCTCTGCTCACGTCACGGCGTGGTTGGTGTTCGGGTTGCCTGGTTGCCTCAGGCGGGGACCGCGGTGGTGGGGCGCACCGTGGGCCGGCAGTCCAGGAGGTCGACGGGGCGGCCCATCGCGACGGCGATCTTCCGGTCGCCGCGGAACGGGTCGCGGCCGTGCGCGCAGAGCACGTTGTCGACCAGCATCACGTCGCCGACCTGCCAGGTCTCGCGAACGGTGGCGGCTTCGTATGCCGCGTTGAGGGCGTCCACGTCCTCCCGGGAAAGCGGCTCGCCGTCGCCGAACCCGGTGTTGAAGGGCAGGCCCTCCGGGCCGAACTCGTCGACCATGGCCTCCCGGATGTCCGGGTGGAGCGACCACTCGTTCCAGAAGGCCAGATGGTTGAACCAGGCCTCCTCACCGGTCTCGGGATGGTGGATGGTGGCCGAGCGCAGTTGGCTGGTACGCAGGTTGCCGTCCGGCTGCCATTCCCATCCGATGCCGTTGTCCCGGCAGTACTCCTCGACGTCGGCGCGCTCCTCGGTGCCGAAGGCGGTACGCCAGCCGAGCGAGACGTAGTCCGAGTAGTTGCGGGTGAGGGTCCAGCCGGAGGATCGGCCCCGTTCCGCGAGGTGGTCCGGAAGCCCGTCGAGGACCTTGCGGACGTCGGCGGTCGGGGTGGCGCCGCCCGTCTCGGGTGCGGTCAGGCACGCGAAGAGCAGCCGACCGGGGAAGGTCAGGGTGTAGCTGTTCTCGTTGTGCATCCGGATCGACTGGGCCGGCGGCAAGTCGGTGGACGAGAAGACGCCGTCGCCGAAGTCGCTGCGCGGGGTGGCCTTCTCCCGGTACGGGGTGGGCTCGGGGATCAGCACATCGCGGACGGCGGCGACATCCGCGGCCTGCGTCACCGGCAGCCCGCGCAGGAAGATCGTGCCGTGCTCGTGCAGGGCGGCGGTCAGCGCCGTCTCGTTCTCGCGCAGCCACTCGCAGGCTTCGGCGAGGCCGGCCGCGGCCGGCACGTGGGTGAGGGCCGGGCGGCCGGGGTTCAGCTCCCAGGTCTGCATGGCGGCGCTCACCGCTGGTCGAGGGTGGCGAGCAGGCTCGCCGGGCGGATGTCGGTCCAGTTGGCCTCGATCCAGTCGAGGCACTCCTGACGGGTGGCCTCGCCGTGGACGGTGGTCCAGCCGGCCGGCACGTCGATCCAGACCGGCCAGAGCGAGTGCTGGTTCTCGTCGTTGGCCAGGACCAGGTAGGTGGCGTTGTCGTCCTCGAACGGGTTGCTCATGGTGGTCTCCGTAGGTGAGAGATGCTCCGGGGTGCGATTCGAAGGTAGGGGCGCCGGATGGGCACGAGCGGCACAAGGTCCGGCAGGAGAGCGGCAGTTACCGCGCCTGGCGGGAGGGGTCCCCGCCGTCGCACGCACACCGGCGGTTGCCGCGTCCAGCGGAGTGACTTCGCGTGACCGGTGGTCGCCGCGGGCCGAGCGGAGCAGAGACCGGACAGCTGTGCGGACGGGTCACCGTTCGCGTGACGGGCCGTTGCCGCAGGCCGAGAGGAGCGGACACGTCGGGTGTTCGGACGGGTCACCGAGGGATGAGGCGGACCGGGAAGTGGTCGAGGCCGAAGTTGATGATGGAGCGGTTGTACTGGACCGGCCCGGTCGGCTCGATTCGGGCCGCCTTCTCCAACGCGGCCGAGTACAGCGCGCTCAGCTCCGCCTTGGCGAGTGGGGCGCCGATGCAGTAGTGCGCGCCCAGGCCGAGGGCGAGGTGTTTGTTGGGCGAGCGGTCGAGCAGGATTTCCTCCGGCTGTTCGAAGGCTTCCGGGTCGCGGTCGGCGGACCACACCCACACTGCGACCCGGTCGCCGCGGCGGATCTGCCGTCCGCCCAGCTCGATGTCCCGGGTGGCGGTACGCAGTGTGTGCAGACCCACCGAGGTCCAGCGCAGCAGCTCGTCGACGGCGGAGTCCATGGACACCTCGCCCTGCTGCAACTTCGTCCAGAGGTCCGGGCGCTGGATCAGTGTCCGCAAACCCATCGCGGCCGTGTGCCGGACGGTCTGGACCCCGCCCACCACGATGTTGTCCAGATTGAGCACCACGTCCTCGACCGGCAGCAGCCGCCCGCCGACCTTGTACGTTGCCATCATGGAGATCAGGTCGTCACGCGGGTCGGAGCGGCGCAGCATCACCTGGTGCAGCAGATAGGGGATCAACTGCTGGTGCCCGGCGCGGCGCTCCTCCGGTGTGCGGCCGAGGAAGGCCACGTCGCAGACCCGGACCACCATGTCCCGGTCCTTCTCGGGGACGTCCAGCAGGTCGCACATGACGGCGAGCGGCAGGGCGGAGACCACGTCGACAAGGTCCACCTCCCCCTGCTCGACGGCTCGGTCGAAGAGCTCGCCGGCCCGATCCGCGATCGAGCGGGCCGCGCCGCGCACCCCTCTCTTGGAGAAGAACGGGTTGGCGGGGGCCCGTAGTTCGCGGTGGCGCGGCGGGTCGGTGAGGGCCATCATCCGGCCCGAGCCGACCGGCACCTTGCCCTCTCCCGATCCGAGCAGCGAGCCGGACTCCGAGCTGAACACGGCCGCGTTGCGCAGCACCTCCGCCGACTCCCGGTAGGTGAGTACGGACCATACGGGGCCGTCGTCAACGGTGTCGGTGAGGTGGACAGGGGCCTCCCGGCGCAGCTCGGCGACCAGCTCCGGGGTGTCGGGCCGGGCCCACAAGCCGGGGTCGGTGAGGTCGACGGCAGTGGTGGTGGCGGTGGTCAGCATGACGGCTCCCTGCGTGCGGTGGCGGATGGGACAGATGCCTGACTGTGCGTCAGAAGTGATGTCAGGAGGTCGACCGGCCCGGCTTGATCGACGGTGGCGAGCAGGTGCCCGCCGGGGACGACGCGGTGGGTGAAAGCGCCGCGGGTGTGGGCGGCCCATCCGGTCAGGCTGGTGGTGGCGAGCATCGGGTCGTCGGCCCCCGCGACCGCGTGGAGGGCGGAGCTGATCGGCGCGTGCGGTCGGTGGCGATAGGTGGCGCAGACGGCGAGGTCGGTACGGATGGTGCCGAGGGCGAGTTCGGCCAGGTACGGATCGGCTCGGACCAGCTCCTCCATGCCGGTGAGTCTGAGGAGTTCGGCCGCGTCGAGATCCCTGGACTCGCGACCGGTCCACTCGGCCGGGGAGGGCGCGCCGACCGCGACCACCAGCTCGGGTCGGCGGTCGGCGGGCAGTGCGCGGGCGACCTCGTAGGCGAGCAGGGCGCCGAGGCTCTGGCCGTAGAAGCCGAACCTTCCGCCGCCTCCGCCGGACAGGTGCGGGGTCAGTGCCTCGGTGACGGCTGCCACCAGGGCATCGAAGTCCGGCGGCATCGGGTGTCGGCTGCGACCGCTCCGGGCCGGCGGGCGCAGCGCCCACACCTCGGCGACGGGCGCGAGGGCGCGGGCGAGCGGGGTGTAGGCGGTGGCGTCGCCGCCCGCGTGCGGGAAGCAGAAAAGCCGGAAGGGACGGTGGGGTTGGGGAGCCGGAACGAGGAGCCAGTCGCCCTCGGCGCGGGGGCGGGCGGACCGCGCGGCGGCAGTGCCGACCGGGGTGGCCAGGCCGGTCATCGGACGGCCTCCCTACGGGCGGTGAGGCTGGGGCGGGCGGCGGCGGGCGCGGCCTCCGCGGCACGGCGCACGGCTGCGGTGAACTCGGCCAGGTCGGCGGCGTCCAGCAGGTGGCGGAGCTGGAGTTCGACGTTGAGCTTGCGGCGCAGCAGGTGGACGATGCGCAGGGCGGCGAGCGAATGACCGCCGAGTGAGAGGAAGTCGTCGGTCGGCTCGACGCTGGGCACACCGAGCACGGTGCGCCAGACCTCGGCGATCTGCTGGTCCAGTCCCGCTTCCGCAACGGGGCGCACCTCGCCGGCCGCCTCGTGAGCGGCGGCGTCCGCCACCGGGGCGGGCAGGGCACGGTGATCGACTTTGCCGTTCGGAGTGAGCGGCAGGACGTCCAGCACGGTCACGGTCGATGGCACGAGGTGCGCGGGCAGGGTGCGGCGCAGTTCGGCCAGCAGGGCGGCAGGGCGGA
The DNA here is from genome assembly GCF_042724175.1 of Streptomyces sp. NPDC127084. Classification (NCBI taxonomy): domain Bacteria; kingdom Bacillati; phylum Actinomycetota; class Actinomycetes; order Kitasatosporales; family Streptomycetaceae; genus Streptomyces; species Streptomyces sp. NPDC127084. Next base: position 1,714 of record NZ_JBHXFA010000168.1, on the reverse strand, counting down.
CCGCACCGGTCACATAGCCGGCCATCCGGTGGTCCCCCGGCGCGGCCTCGTACACGGTGACCGCGGCGGCGGCCACCCCGGCCACAGTGCTCAGCGCGTGCTCGACCTCACCCAACTCGATCCGGAAGCCGCGCAGCTTGACCTGGCGGTCCACCCGTCCGACGTACTCCAGGAGGCCATCGGCGGAGCGGCGGGCCTGGTCGCCGGTGCGGTACATCCGGGCGCCCGGTTCCGGACCGAACGGGTCCACGACGAACCGCCCGGCGGTCAGCCCCGGGTGGCCCGGATAGCCGTGCGCCAGACCGGGCCCGGCCAGGTACAGCTCGCCGACCGCCCCGGCGTCCGTCACCGGGGCGAGCCGGTCGTCCAGCAGGTAGGCGCGGACGCCGGGCAACGGCTCGCCGAGGTGCGGGCCCGGACCGGTGATCTGGGTGGTGATCGCGTCGACGGTGCACTCGGTGGGCCCGTACAGGTTGAGCGCGTCGTAGCCGCCGTCGGCCAGTTCACGCCAGGTCCGCTCGGGTACCGGCTCGCCGCCCATGAACAGCCGCGGGACGCGGGCACCGGCCAGTGCCTCGCGCAGCAGTTGCCAGTGCGAGGGGGTCAGGTCCAGGTCGGTGACGCCGTGTTCGGTGAGCAACCGCGCGAGGCGCGTCGGCTCGGCTCGGCGGGTGTCATCGATCACCACCAGGGTGTCGCCCCGGCAGATCCGGATCCACTGCTGGACGGAGGCGTCGAAGGAGACGCTGGCGTTCCAGGCCACGACGCCCGGCTCCGGTCGGTAGGCGCCGCTGAGTTCCAGGGCTGCGGCGAGGCCGGCAACCGCTCCGTGCGGGACTTCCACGCCCTTGGGGCGGCCGGTGGAGCCGGAGGTGTAGATGACGTAGGCGGAGTCGAGCGGGTGGGGGGTGAACTCGGCCGTCTCGCTGTCGCTTTCCGGGTGTCCGGCCGGGGCGTCGGCGTCCGGGCGGAGTACCGGGACACCGTCCGGTACGGGCGGGGCGGCATCGGTGCTGACCACGGCGGTCAGGCGGGCGTCGGCGGCCATGAAGGCGATCCGCTCCGCCGGGTAGGCCGGGTCGAGCGGGACGTACGCGGCGCCGGCCCGCCAGGTGGCGAGCAGTGCGACCGGCAGGTCGGCGGTACGGGCCAGATGGATGCCGACCCGGTCGCCGCGCCGGACGCCGGACGCCCGCAGGGCGGCGGCCAGGGCGGCGGTGCGGCGGTCCAAGGCCGCGAAGTCGAGGCTGCCGTCGGCGGCGTGCACGGCAGGCCGCCCGGGGTGGGCGGCGAAGGCGGCACGCAGGCGGGTCAGCAGGTCGGCGGCGTGGGCCGGGGTGGGTCCGGCGGCGGGGATGGCTGAGATGGACGGTTCGGCGAAGGTGGTCATGCGAGGGCACTCCTCGGTCGTTGGGGGGTGGTCGGTGGATGGTCGGTTCGGTCACGCCGCGGGGCGGTGGCACGGGCGTGGCGGCGGTCGTCTGAACGGGTACAGATAGGCGGTTCGGGTGGGCGATTCAGGGGCGAAGGGAGCCGGTCTGGCGTCGCCTGGCAGGGAGTACGTGATCGGCGGGGGTACGGACTGGGTCGTGTCTGACAAATAGCGCCGTCCGCCCGAGGGGCGGGGCCCGCGGCGTCTGGTGCGTGGGGTCTCCCCAGGCCCGCAACGGCCGAGGGGGTGGTGCCTCCCCCGGCCCGCAACGGCCGAGGGGGT
>NZ_JBHXFA010000167.1:12908-14354 GCF_042724175.1 Streptomyces sp. NPDC127084 | reverse complement strand
CGGGGGCGGCGGTGCGGGGGGCGGGCGCGGGGGGCCCCTGTGTGTGGCGCCCCCTCCCGCCCCCTCGCGCGGGCGCCGGGGCGGGGGGGGGGGGGGGGGCGGCCCCCCCCCCCCCCCGAATCGTCACTTCGTACCGCTGTCCTCGCTCAGTCCTCGGACGAGTCCCGCGAGTCCGGGTCGTCCCCGGATTCCTGCTCCGGCTCGGGTCGCTGCGGCTTGGGCGGGCGGGTCCGCCCGCTGGACGGATCGCGCAGATACGAGCCGCCTTCGCCGCCCTCCGTCGCATGCCCGCCAGGCGGGTGCCCCTGGCCGGTGGCCGGACCGCCGTCACGCCGCCGCAGATAGCGCTCGAACTCGCGCGCGATCGCCTCTCCGGAGGCCTCGGGAAGCTCGGCCGTGTCCCGCGCCTCCTCCAGCGTCTGGACGTATTCCGCCACTTCGCTGTCCTCGGAGGCGAGTTGGTCGACACCGAGCTGCCAGGCCCGGGCGTCCTCCGGGAGTTCACCCAGCGGGATACGCAGGTCGATGAGGTCCTCCAGCCGGTTGAGGAGGGCCAGTGTCGCCTTCGGGTTGGGCGGCTGGGAGACGTAGTGCGGCACCGCCGCCCACAGGGACACCGCCGGCACCCCGGCATGCGTGCACGCCTCCTGGAGGATGCCGACGATGCCCGTCGGGCCCTCGTAGCGGGTCTCCTCCAGATCCATCGATCTGGCCAGGTCGGGGTCCGAGGTCACACCACTGACCGGTACCGGACGGGTGTGCGGGGTGTCTCCGAGCAGCGCGCCCAGGATCACGACCATCTCCACGCCCAGCTCATGGGCGAAGCCCAGCAGCTCGTTGCAGAACGAGCGCCAGCGCATGGACGGCTCGATCCCGCGCACCAGCACCAGATCGCGTGGCTTCTCGCCGCCGACCCGGACCACGGAGAGCCGGGTGGTGGGCCAGACGATCTTCCGCACTCCGCCGTCCAGCCACACCGTGGGCCGGTTGACCTGGAAGTCGTAGTAGTCCTCGGCGTCGAGCGCCGCGAACACCTCGCCCTTCCACTCCCGGTCCAGATGTGCGACCGCGGTGGAGGCGGCGTCGCCGGCGTCGTTCCAGCCTTCGAACGCGGCCACCATGACCGGGTCGATCAGCTCGGGAACCCCCTCGAGCTCGATCACCCAGTGCCTCCTTCCGACGCTTCCTTGTGTACGGACCAACCTTACGGCTTCGGGGAAGCCCGCCCGAGCCCTCTGCACGGCCGGGTGAACTTCGATACCCAGTGTCCCGGCGAGCAGTTGGGGCCGTCGAGCGGTACAGGGGCTGCGCAGGTGCCGCACAGACGAGGGGGGGGGGCCCCCGTGGGGGCCCCCCCCCCCCCCCCGGGGGCCGGGGTGGATGGGCCCGCGGCGCAAACCCATCCGATTTACACGAGACAGCCCCGCCCACCCCCAACGGCAGGTA
>NZ_JBHXFA010000167.1:0-12898 GCF_042724175.1 Streptomyces sp. NPDC127084 | reverse complement strand
TTTGTCGCGGCTCGTTGGGGGGGTCTTGGTGGGTTCCGGGGTGGGCGCTGGGGCCCCAGACGCGGGGGGGGGGGCCCGTTTGGCGGGCCCCCCCCGTCGCCGGGTCGCCGTGTGAGCTGGCCCAGGCGCGGAAACCCTTCCTGATGACCCAGGTCAGGCCCTGCGCTCCAGCAGGTCCTGGACCTTCGTGCGGATGTCGTCCGTGGCCAGCCCGCGGATCGTCAGCGTCGTACGCCGCCGCAGCACGTCGTCCGCGGTCTCGGCCCACTCGTGGTCGCGTGCGTAGACGACCTGGGCCCAGATCTCCGGGGCGTCGGGGTGGATCCGTTCCCCCAGCTCAGGGGACTGGTTCACCAGGCGCGCGATGTCGAACGACAGCGAACCGTAGTGCGTGGCCAGATGCCTGGCGGTGTCGGCGGCCATCCGGGGGCCCGGCGCGGGTCCGTCCACCAGCAGCCGGTGTGCCACCGCGCGCGGATTGGCTATGCCCGGCAGCGGGAGCTTCTTCGGCAGCTGCGAGATCGGCTCCATGTCGTCGGCCAGCGGCCGGCCAGGCAGCGCGGCCAGCTTGGCCATCACCGTGCGGCCGATGTGGCGGAACGTGGTCCACTTGCCGCCGGCCACCGACAGCATTCCGCCCCGGCCTTCGGTGACCACCGTCTCGCGCTTGGCCTGCGAAGTGTCTCCGGGGCCCCCCGGCAGCACCCGCAGACCGGCGAACGAATAGGTGATCAGGTCGCGGGACAGCTGCTGGTCGCGGATGGAGAAGGCGGCCTCGTCCAGGATCTGCGCGGTGTCCTTCTCGTTGACCGACACATCGGCCGGGTCGCCCTCGTACTCCTCGTCGGTGGTACCGAGCAGGAGCATGTCCTCCCAGGGAAGGGCGAAGGTGATGCGGTACTTGTCGATCGGGGTGGCCAGCGCGGCCTTCCACGGGGCGGTCCGCTTGAGCACCAGGTGGGCGCCCTTGGAAAGGCGGATGGAGGGCGCGGCCTTCGGGTCCTCCATCTTGCGCAGGTGGTCCACCCACGGTCCGGTGGCGTTGAGCACCAGCCGGGCGTCGACGCCGAAATCGGTGCCGTCGGTCCGGTCCCTGAGCTCGGCGCCGGTGACCCGGCCCTGGGTGAAGCGCAGACCGGTGACCTCGGCGTGGTTGAGCACGACCGCGCCGGACTGCACGGCCGCGCGGACCGTCATCAGCGCCATCCGCGAGTCGTTCATCTGGTCGTCGCCGTATACGGCCACGGCCTTCAGATTCTCCGTGCGCAGCTCGGGCACGTCGCGCTGCGCCTTCGCCGGGGTGATCACATGGCCCACGCCGTCGCCGAACGCGGAGAGCGCCGAGTAGGCGAAGACTCCCGCGCCCAGCTTCGCGGCGCCGTGCGGTCCGCCCTTGTAGACCGGCAGGTAGAAGGTCAGCGGGTTCGCCAGGTGAGGGGCCACCTGGCGGGAGACCGCACGGCGCTCGAAGTGGTTCTCCGCCACCAGCTTGACCGCGCCGGTCTGGAGGTAGCGCAGACCGCCGTGGAGCAGCTTGGAGGAGGCGGATGAGGTGGCGCCGGCGAAGTCGCCGGCGTCCACCAGGGCCACCCGCAGCCCGGCCTGCGCGGCGTGCCAGGCAGTGGAGATGCCCAGGATGCCGCCGCCGATCACCAGGAGGTCGTACGTCGCCTTGGCAAGCTGCTCCCGGGTCTCGGCGCGGCTCGGCAACGAACCGGAGGCCGGGTGCGTCCCCGGGGCGGGGACGCTCTGGAGGGTGGTCATCTTTCGGTGCTCCTCGTCAGCTCTCGTCGTGCTCGATCCAGCCCATGGTCCGCTGCACGGCCTTGAGCCAGTCCTTGTACTCCCTGTCACGCTTGGCAGGGTCCATGTGGGGGGTCCACTCGGCTGCCCGGCGCCAGTTGGCACGCAGGGCGTCGGTGTCGGGCCAGAATCCGACGGCCAGGCCGGCGGCGTAGGCCGCGCCGAGGCAGGTGGTCTCGGCGACCATCGGGCGCACCACAGGTGCGTCGAGGAAGTCGGCGAGTGTCTGCATCAGCAGGTTGTTGGAGGTCATTCCGCCGTCGACCTTGAGCGAGGTGAGTTCGACGCCGGAGTCCTTGGTCATGGCGTCGGTGATCTCGCGGGTCTGCCAGGCGGTGGCCTCGAGGACGGCGCGCGCGATGTGCGCCTTGGTGACATAGCGGGTCAGCCCGGCGATCACACCGCGGGCGTCGGAACGCCAGTACGGGGCGAAGAGGCCGGAGAAGGCGGGGACGAAGTAGGCGCCGCCGTTGTCCTCTACCGAGGACGCGAGGGTCTCGATCTCAGCCGCCGAGTTGATCAGGCCCATCTGGTCGCGCATCCACTGCACGAGGGAGCCGGTGACCGCGATGGAGCCCTCGAGCGAGTAGACCGGAGCCTGGTCGCCGATCTTGTAGCCGACAGTGGTGATCAGCCCCGAGTAGGAGTTGATGATCTTGCTGCCGGTGTTCATCAGCAGGAAGGTGCCGGTGCCGTAGGTGGACTTGGCGTCACCTTCGGAGAAGCAGGTCTGGCCGAACAGCGCCGCCTGCTGGTCGCCGAGCGCCGACGCGACCGGGACGCCGTCCAGGACACCGCCCTTGACGTGCCCGTACACCTCGGCGGACGAGCGGATCTCCGGCAGCACCGCCATGGGAACGTCCATGGACTGGGCGATCTTCTCGTCCCACTCCATGGTGTGGAGGTTCATCAGCATGGTGCGCGAGGCGTTGGTGACGTCGGTGACGTGGTGTCCGCCGTCGACGCCGCCGGTGAGGTTCCAGATGACCCAGGAGTCCATGGTGCCGAAGAGGATCTCGCCCCGCTCGGCGCGCTCGCGCAGGCCAGGGACGTTGTCCAGCAGCCAGCGGACCTTCGGGCCGGAGAAGTAGCTCGCCAGCGGAAGACCGGTCTCGCGGCGGAAACGATCCTGCCCGACGTTGCGGCCGAGCTCCTTGCAGAGCGCGTCGGTACGGGTGTCCTGCCAGACGAGGGCGTTGTGGACGGGCTCACCGGTGTTCTTGTCCCACAGCAGCGTGGTCTCACGCTGGTTGGTGATGCCGATGGCCTTGACGTCGGCGGCGGAGATGCCGCCCTTCTCGATCGCCCCGGCCACGACCTCTTTGACGTTGGTCCAGATCTCGGTCGCGTTGTGCTCGACCCAGCCCGGCTTCGGGAAGATCTGCTCGTGCTCCTTCTGGTCGACCGAGACGATCCGGCCGTCCTTGTCGAAGACGATGCAGCGGGAGGAGGTGGTGCCCTGATCGATGGCCGCGATGAAGGGGCCGGCGGTGTGTGCGTCGGTCACGGTGTACTCCTGGAAATCTGAGGAAAGGGCGTACGGCTCACTTCGTGAATGCGATGTCGTAGATACCCGCCGCGATGGCCGCACCGATCAGCGGACCGACGACGGGGATCCAGGCGTACCCCCAGTCGGAGCCACCCTTGTTCGGCAGCGGCAGCAGGGCGTGGACGATACGGGGACCGAGGTCACGCGCGGGGTTGATCGCGTAGCCGGTCGGTCCACCGAGGGACAGGCCGATGCCGACGACCACCAGGGCGACCATCAGTCCGCCGACCGGGCCGAGGCCCTTTCCGCTGTCGTTGAGACCCTGGGTGAGTACGGCGAGCACCAGCACGAACGTGCCGATGATCTCAGTGGCGAGGTTCTGCCAGACGACACGGATCTCCGGGCCGGTGGAGAAGATGCCGAGCACCGGACCGGCCTTCGGAGCGGCCTCCTCGGTGATCAGGCCCTCCTCGTGCGGTGGAGAGGAGATGATCTCCGGGTCCGTCAGATGGGCCTTGAACTGGCCGAAGTACGCGAGCCAGGCCAGGAAGGCGCCGAGCATGGCGCCGACGAGCTGACCGAGCCAGTAGAGCCAGACCTGGCTCCAGTCGCCGCTGGTGATGGCGATGCCCAGGGTGACCGCCGGATTGAGGTGGGCACCGGACATGGGGGCGGAGATGTAGACAGCGGTCAGGACGGCGAAGCCCCACCCGAAGGTGATGGCCAGCCAGCCGGCGTTCTGCGCCTTGGAGCGCTTGAGGACGATGGCGGCGACGACGCCGGCACCGAGCAGGATGAGTATGGCGGTCCCGATGACCTCGCCGATGAAGATGTCGGAGCTGGACACCCGCGACTCCTTAACTTGCGTCCAGGGCAAGACGAATCCGCGGGTCCCTCCGCGGTCCGCGTCCCCAGGGTGGTGAGAGCGGTACCGGCCTTGGCGTTGCCACACTCTAGCGCGCAATACCGTTAGGTGTTCGACAATGCCGACCGATGAACGGCAGTTTTGCCCTGTGCTCAATGCCACGTCAAGGGTTGTGTGGCTGATAACCCGATCGTTATCGATGATGCGCCTGAACGATCAGAAGCGCCTGGTGTGGGGGGTTGCGGGTCCCGTTGCGGGGCTTGGGGAGAGCGAGCTCCCGCGGGCGGGCGGCCGGGCGCGGGACGGACCACCGGCGGTTCCGTGATTGTCGCTGACCGTGCCGATCGTCACACGGACAGCCGCATGCCGAGGGGTGTCTCCGGGCCGGGTCGAAGCCCTGCGGGATCGGGCCGGGGCCGGAGGCGCACGAGCGAGGCCTGGCCGGGGCCGAGGTCGGAGGCGGTCCGGGTCGGCCGAGGCCCGGATCGGAGCGGGAGTAGGGCCAGGGCCCGGGTCTGGGCCGCAGTGGAAGCCGGGCCGGATCGGGGTCGGAGCAGGTGCACCGCACCACCCAGGAGGCTGCCGGGCGCAGGGCATGGCGCTCCGGCGCCATGCCCTGTCAGAAGCGGCCGGCGCCCAGATCGCGGGAGACCGCGCGGGCGCAGTCCCTTACCGCCGCCACCAGCTCGGAGCGCAGCTCACCGCCGTTGCACACCCGCTCCACCGCGCCCGTGATGGCCACCGCGCCGACCGGCATCCGGCGCCGGTCGTGGATGGGCGCGGCCACCGCGGCGACACCCTCCCAGGTCTCTTCGACGTCGGCCGCCCAGCCGCGCGCCCGGGTCAGGTTCAGCAGTTCCTCGAACTCCGGGAGCTCCGTGACCGTGCGGGGCGTGAACGGTTTGCGATCGACCTCCAGCGCTTCGCTGTGCGCCACCGGGTCGTATGCGACCAGTACCTTCCCCAGTGCCGTGGAGTGCAGCGGCTGCATGGCGCCGACCTCGAGCACCTGGCGGCTGTCGTCCGGGCGGAACACATGGTGGACGATCAGCACGCCGTGCTGGTGCAGCACGCCCAGGTGGACGCTCTCCCCGCTGGAACGTGCCAGGTCATCCGTCCAGACCAGGGCTCTGGCCCGTAGTTCGTGCACGTCCAGATAGCTGTTGCCCAGCCGGAGCAGCTCGGCCCCCAGCTGATAGCGGCCCGACGCGTCGTCCTGCTCCACGAAACCCTCCGCCTGCAGGGTGCGCAGGATGCCGTGTGCCGTGCCCTTGGCCAGGCCGAGGGACGAAGCGATGTCGGACAGCCCCAGTCGGCGCTCGCCGCCCGCGAGCAGTCGCAGCATGGCCGCCGCTCGTTCAAGCGACTGGATGTTCTTCGCCAACGCCCGGCCCTTTCTCCCCGAGGTTCGACAATGCTGAACACTATCGGCCCATGCCGAATTCGTGTTACCCAGAGGACAGTGTGTCAAGACCGCGCGGTTTCGGACATCATCGGGTCATCACCCGATTGCCGGGGCGCACACGTCCACCGGCTGGGACGGCGCTCCACAGATCGGTACTCCCGGCTAGGCTGGCCGCGTGCGGCGCCCCCAGAGGTGCCGCAAAGCCGACAGCCGTCGCATCCCAGGGAGCAATCCATGGCCTCGTCGCCGACCTCGTCCGCCGACTCCGCAGCCTCTGCCGTCACCGCCGAGCACAGAGCGCGGGCCGACGCCCTGCGCGAAGCGCTCGCCACTCGCGTGGTGGTGGCGGACGGAGCGATGGGCACCATGCTCCAGGCGCAGGACCCCACGCTGGAGGACTTCCAGAACCTCGAGGGCTGCAACGAGATCCTGAACGTCACCCGCCCGGACATCGTCCGCTCGGTGCACGCGGCGTACTTCGACGCCGGAGTCGACTGCGTCGAGACCAACACCTTCGGCGCGAACCACGCCGCGCTGGGGGAGTACGACATCCCCGAGCGGGTGTACGAGCTGTCGCAGTCCGGTGCGCGGATCGCCCGTGAGGTCGCCGATGAATACACCGCCGCCACCGGACAGCAGCGCTGGGTGCTCGGTTCCATCGGCCCCGGCACCAAGCTGCCCACTCTCGGCCATGCCCCGTACACCGTCCTGCGCGACGCCTATCAGCGGAACGCCGAGGGGATGATGGCCGGCGGTGCCGACGCGCTGCTCGTGGAGACCACCCAGGACCTGCTCCAGACCAAGGCCGCGATCATCGGTGCCCGCCGCGCCATGGAATCCACCGGTCTCAGCCTGCCGCTGATCTGCTCGGTCACCGTCGAGACGACCGGCACGATGCTGCTGGGCTCGGAGATCGGCGCGGCGCTCACGGCGCTCGAACCCCTCGGCATCGACATGATCGGACTGAACTGCGCGACCGGCCCGGCCGAGATGAGCGAGCACCTGCGCTATCTCGCCCGGCATTCGCGAGTGCCTCTGGCCTGTATGCCGAACGCGGGCCTGCCCGTGCTGGGCAAGGACGGAGCGCACTACCCGCTGACCGCGTCCGAGCTCGCTGACGCCCAGGAGACCTTCGTCAGCGAATACGGACTGTCCCTGGTCGGCGGCTGCTGCGGTACCACTCCGGAGCATCTGCGCCAGGTCGTGGAGCGGGTCCGCGGCCTCGCCCCCGCGCAGCGCCGGCCGCGCCCGGAGCCCGGTGCCGCCTCGCTCTACCAGACCGTGCCGTTCCGCCAGGACACCTCATACCTCGCCATCGGCGAGCGGACGAACGCCAACGGGTCGAAGAAGTTCCGTGAGGCCATGCTGGACGGCCGCTGGGACGACTGTGTGGAGATGGCCCGCGACCAGATCCGCGAGGGCGCTCATATGCTCGACCTCTGCGTCGACTACGTGGGCCGTGACGGCGTCGCCGACATGGAGGAGCTGGCGGGGCGCTTCGCCACCGCGTCCACCCTGCCCATCGTGCTCGACTCCACCGAGGTCGAGGTCATCCGCGCCGGGCTGGAGAGGCTCGGCGGCCGGGCGGTGATCAACTCCGTCAACTACGAGGACGGCGACGGGCCGGAATCGCGCTTCGCCAAGGTCACCCGTCTCGCACAGGAGCATGGCGCCGCGCTGATCGCGTTGACGATCGACGAGGAGGGCCAGGCCCGAACCCCCGAGAAGAAGGTGGAGATCGCCGAGCGGCTCATCACGGATCTCACCGGCAACTGGGGGATCCACGAGTCGGACATCCTCATCGACACCCTGACCTTCACCATCTGCACCGGCCAGGAGGAGTCCCGTAAGGACGGCATCGCCACCATCGACGCCATCCGCGAGCTCAAGCGCCGCCACCCGGACGTCCAGACCACACTCGGCCTGTCCAACATCTCCTTCGGTCTCAACCCGGCCGCCCGTATCCTGCTGAACTCCGTCTTCCTCGACGAGTGTGTCAAGGCGGGCCTGGACTCGGCGATCGTGCACGCTTCCAAGATCCTGCCGATCGCGCGCTTCGACGAGGAGCAGGTCGGCACGGCCCTCGATCTGATCTACGACCGGCGTGCCGAGGGCTACGACCCGCTCCAGAAGCTGATGGCCTTGTTCGAGGGCGCCACCGCCAAGTCCCTCAAGGCGGGGAAGGCCGAGGAACTGGCGGCGCTCCCGCTGGAGGAGCGGCTCAAGCGGCGCATCATCGACGGCGAGCGCAACGGCCTGGAGGCCGACCTGGACGAGGCCCTTCAGGAGCGGCCCGCGCTCGACATCGTCAACGACACCCTGCTCGACGGTATGAAGGTGGTCGGCGAACTGTTCGGTTCCGGCCAGATGCAGCTGCCCTTCGTGCTCCAGTCCGCCGAGGTCATGAAGACCGCGGTGGCGTATCTGGAGCCGCACATGGAGAAGACCGACGACGGCGAAGGCGCGGGCAAGGGCACCATCGTGCTCGCCACCGTCCGCGGCGACGTCCACGACATCGGCAAGAACCTCGTGGACATCATTCTCTCCAACAACGGCTACAACGTCGTCAACCTGGGCATCAAGCAGCCCGTCTCCGCGATCCTGGAGGCGGCCGAGGAGCACAAGGCCGATGTCATCGGGATGTCCGGGCTCCTGGTGAAATCGACTGTGATCATGAAGGAGAACCTCGAGGAGCTCAACCAGCGCAAGCTTGCCGCGGACTACCCGGTGATCCTCGGCGGCGCCGCCCTCACCCGCGCCTACGTCGAGCAGGACCTCCACGAGATCTACGAGGGCGAGGTCCGCTACGCCCGCGACGCCTTTGAGGGGCTGCGGCTGATGGACGCCCTGATCGCGGTCAAGCGCGGCGTACCCGGAGCCGGTCTCCCCGAGCTCAGGCAGCGCCGGGTACGGGCCGGCGCGTCCGCCGTGGCCGAGGAGGCCCCGGAGGGCTCCGAAGGGGCCGTACGCTCCGATGTGGCCACCGACAACCGCGTCCCCCGGCCGCCGTTCTGGGGCACCCGGGTGGTCAAGGGCATCCAGCTCAAGGAGTACGCCTCCTGGCTCGACGAGGGCGCGCTGTTCAAGGGCCAGTGGGGCCTGAAGCAGGCCCGTACCGGCGACGGCCCCTCGTACGAGGAACTGGTGGAGACCGAAGGCCGCCCCCGGCTGCGCGGCTGGCTGGACCAGCTGCACACCCGGAACATGCTGGAGGCGGCCGTGGTCTACGGCTACTTCCCCTGCGTGTCCAAGGGGGATGACCTGATCATCCTGGGCGAGGACGGCTCCGAGCGCACCCGCTTCACCTTCCCGCGCCAGCGGCGCGGCCGGAGGCTGTGCCTGGCCGACTTCTTCCGCCCCGAGGAGTCCGGCGAGACCGATGTGGTCGGCCTCCAGGTCGTCACTGTGGGCTCCAGGATCGGCGAGGCGACAGCCGAGCTGTTCGCCTCCGACTCCTACCGCGACTACCTCGAACTGCACGGGCTGTCCGTCCAGCTGGCCGAAGCGCTCGCGGAGTACTGGCACGCCCGGGTCCGTGCCGAGCTGGGCTTCGGAGGCGAGGACCCTGCGGACATCGAGGACATGTTCGCGCTCAGGTACCGGGGAGCACGCTTCTCACTCGGCTACGGGGCGTGCCCCGACCTCGAGGACCGGGCGAAGATCGCCGACCTGCTTCAGCCCGAGCGGATCGGCGTACAGCTCTCCGAGGAGTTCCAGCTCCACCCCGAGCAGTCCACTGACGCCATCGTGATCCACCACCCCGAGGCGAAGTACTTCAACGCCCGCTGAGTCGCGTCCGACGAACACGCTCCGCACACCCCGGGAGTTTCACCGGCGCACTCCGGACACTCGCGACGTACACTGGTCGGTCCAGTGCAGGCCGGTCGCCCTCCCTCACCGGGAGGCGGCCGGCCTTCTCGTCCCTCTCGGAGGTGTGCCGATGACCAGTACGGTCCCCGCGTCCTCGACGCACACGCGTGCGGGCTCGGCCCTGCAAGCCGTCTTCCTGGACATGGACGGCACTCTGGTGGACACGGAGGGCTTCTGGTGGGACGCCGAGGTGGAGGTCTTCGCCGACCTCGGCCACGAGCTGGACGCGGCCTGGCGGGAAGTGGTGGTGGGCGGCCCGATGACCCGCAGCGCGGGTTATCTCATCGAGGCCACCGGCGCGGACATCACCCTCGCGGAACTCACCGTGCTGCTCAACGACCGCTTCGAGCAGCGCATCACCCGTGGAGTGCCGCTGATGCCGGGCGCCGAGCGGCTGCTCACCGAGCTCGCCGCGCACAACGTGCCCACGGCGCTGGTGTCCGCGTCGCACCGGCGCATCATCGACCGGGTGCTGGCCTCGCTGGGTCCCGACCGCTTCGCGCTCACCGTCGCGGGGGACGAGGTCGCACGTACCAAGCCGCACCCCGACCCGTACCTGTTCGCCGCCCGGGGCCTGGCGGCCGACCCCGTCCGGTGCGCCGTCATCGAGGACACCGCGACCGGCGTCGCGGCTGCCGAGGCCGCCGGCTGCCGTGTGGTCGCTGTCCCCTCCGTCGCGCCCATCGCCCCCGCCGCGGGTCGTGTGGTGGTGGGTTCGCTGGAGGAGGTCGACCTGCCCTTCCTGCGCACCCTGATCACCCGGATGAACTGACGCCTTCACCGAGTGTGGCCTGCGGATCGTCCGGCAACCGTGGGCATCCGGGCGGATGTTTTCCGTGATCGCGACAGAACGTGAGGTTCCTCACTCCACGTGACCTCGCCGGGGGCTGGTCATGCGGGCAGGCCGTGTTCCAAGCTCATTCACACGCACCTTTCTGTCCAGGTTCCCCACTTCACGTCCGGATTGCCCTCCTGCATGACTATCGATGCGCCGCCATGCCTGCTCACTCAGTGACGTCGGCTCAACTCGGGTTCGTTCGGGTGTTCGTGGCCAAGCCCACTAATCTCGACGCGAGCACTTCACCGCAAACCCCCCTGTGCCGCGGGCCTCACCCACAGCCCCGCATCGCAGGTCCGATCGCTCTGCGCCCGGCCTGATCGCCATGCCCCGGCGGGGGCCCGCGGCGAAGGATCCCGTACACCGCTGTATCCCAGTGTGGGATGAGGAAGAGAACGTCCAGGATGAACCGCAAGACACTGGTGCTGCCGGCCGTGGTGGGCCTGCTTGCCTCCGCGTTCGCCGCATGGCGAAGAACGGCCGGTGGAGTGGTCGGGGACGGCGCCGGTGTCGCGGGAACAGCCGGTCGGTTCGTCGCAGGCCGTGATGCCCCTGTGGCCTTCGGCCCCGCCCATTTCCACGACCCCGGTGCCTGGAACGTGTTCCGCGCCACCTTCCCGTACAAGCTCTCGAGGGCCATCACGGGAATCGTCAGCCGGGATGTCCACGGCGAGAAGCCCCGTGAGGGCTTCGCAGGCACCGGCTCGGGCCCGCGCACTCTCGCCACCGAGACCGTGGCCGTCCGGGGCGCAGAGCGGTCCGAGTCCCGCTCGGACACCGTGGCCGCCGAAATGCCCGTGCTTGCCCCGCGGCAGGGCAAGCAGTACGTCGCCGTGAGGCCGCAGGCCACCGGCGTCGAAGAGGCGCTGGTCTCCTCGTCCGACCTCAATCCGCGGGAGCTCGCGCGCGGCTCCGCCTGAACTTCAGCACAAGGCCGCGAACGTCGCGGCCGGCATTCGAGAGCAAGAGGCAAGGTTCTGTGAAGGCACGACTCATCAAAAGGACGGCTCCGCTCGCCGCGGGGCTCTCCCTTGTCCTGCTGGCCGGCTGCGGCGGCGAGCAGGGCGGCGGCGCGTCCGGCGGAAGCCGGGTGGTCGTCGGTATGTCCGACGAGGTCCTGGCGACCGACCCGGCCGACGGTTACGACCCCGGCTCGTGGCTGCTGTTCAACAACGTCTTCCAGTCCCTGCTGAGCTTCCCCAAGGGCGGCACCACCCCCGAGCCCGACGCGGCCGAGGAGTGCGGCTTCAAGGGCAGCGCCAGCACCGTCTACCGCTGCACCCTGCGCGAAGGCCTCAAGTTCAGCAACGGCAATTCGCTGACCTCCAAGGACGTCAAGTTCTCCTTCGAGCGGGCGATCGCGATAGCCAGTGACTCCGGCCCCGGACCGCTGCTGGCCACCATCGGCACCATCGAGACACCCGACGAGCGGACGGTCGTCTTTCGGCTCAAGAGCTCGGACGCCACCTTCCCCAGCAAGATCGCTTCCGGTGCGGGCTCCATCGTCGACCACCGCGAGTACGAATCAGGCGGGCTGCGCGAAGACGGCAAGGCGGTCGGTTCCGGCCCGTACAAGCTGGACTCCTTCACCAAGGACGAAGCGGTCTTCTCCGTCAACCCGGACTACAAGGGCAACGCGACCGTGCGCAACGGCGGTGTGACCCTCAAGCTCTTCCACGGCAACCAGGGCAAGCTCGCGTCCACGCTCAAGAAGGGCGAGGTCGATGTCGCTTACCGAGGCCTGAGCGCCAAGGATGTGGCCGGGCTCCAGGGCTCGGTGTCCGATGACGCCAAGGAGATCTCGGTCGTCGAAGGCGACAGCGCCGAGGTCCAGCACCTCGTCTTCAACGTGAAGCACCCGGTCGCGGGCAAGCTCGCGGTGCGCCGGGCATTCGCCTATCTGGTGGACCGGGACGAGCTCGTACGGGACACCTACGACGCCACGGCCGAGCCGCTGTACTCGATCATCCCGGCCGGTATCGCCGGACACAACACCGCGTTCTTCGAGCGCTACGGCGACCGCCCGCAGCCTGCCAAGGCGCGTGAGGCACTGCGGTCCGCCGGTATCACCGGAAAGGTGCAGCTCACTCTGTGGTCCACGTCGAGCCGCTTCGGCCCGGCCACCGACCAGGAGCTCGCTGTCATCGCCAAGCAGCTCAACGACAGCGGTCTGTTCAAGGCGGACGTCAAGTCCGTCGAGTACGACCAGTACCAGAAGGACATCGACGCCGGAAAGTACGGGGCGTACGTGCAGGGCTGGGTGCCGGACTACCCGGACCCCGACAACTTCACCCAGCCGTTCTTCGGCCCTGGCAACGTTCTCAACAACAACTACGAGAACAAGGAGATCTCCGGCAAGATCATCCCGGAGACCTCGGCCATGGCCGACCGTGTCGCGACCGAGAGCAAGTTCGCCGAGCTCCAGAACCTGGTCGCCGAGGACGTGCCGCTGCTGCCGCTGTGGCAGGGCAAGCAGTACGCCGTCGCGCACGGCAACATCACCGGACTCGAGTGGACGCTCGACGCCTCCACTGTCTTCCGTTTCTGGGAGATCCAGAAGGGCTGACGACGCGGCCGGCGTACGACTCACGAAGTACCAGGCAAGGGTCCTGGCCCGCGCGACCCGCG
>NZ_JBHXFA010000166.1:4709-14558 GCF_042724175.1 Streptomyces sp. NPDC127084 | reverse complement strand
GCTCGCCCTACGATCCGGACGCCCGCAACGGCGTCAAGCGTGACCGGGCCTGGTGCGGCTACAAAGTCCACCTGACCGAGACCTGCGAGCCCGATACTCCGCATCTGGTCACCGAAGTGGTGACCACCACCGCTGCCGTCACCGATTTCGAGGTCACGGACAAGATCCACGATGGCCTCGCCCGGCGCAACCTGATCCCGGACGTCCACCTGGTCGACGCCGGCTACGTTGACGCCGCGCACCTGGTGGCCGCCCGCCGCGACCACGGCATCGAACTGGTCGGACCGGTCAAGACGAACACCGGATGGCAGGCCGCCGCGAACAACGGCTACACCATCGACGGCTTCACCATCGACTGGGATAGCAAGCGTGTGACCTGCCCGAACGGCAAGAGCAGCACCCAGTGGCAGCACGATGGGCGCCGCTCTGAAGGCCCGGTGATCAGGGCCAGATTCTCACCCGCCGACTGCCGCCCCTGTCCCTCTCGCGACCAGTGCACCCGCAGCGTCTCCTCGATGGGACGCGAGATCACCCTGCGGCACCGGGACGAACACGAAGCACTACGCACAGCCAGACGGGACCAGCAGACCGAGCTGTGGCAGAAGCGCTACAGGCACCGCGCAGGCATCGAAGGCACCATCGCTCAAGGCGTCCGCGCCTTCGGCCTGCGCAAGTCCCGCTATCGAGGCCGCCCCAAAACCCACCTGCAACACGTACTGACCGCCGCCGGAATGAACCTCGTCCGCCTCGACGCATGGATCACCGGCACTCCACTCGCCCCTACTCGCACTTCCCACTTCGCAGCACTCTGCCCCGCCGGATAGATCCGGCGGGGCAGAGTGAAGGGGCATTCGCCAACGGTGTCCCACCGGTGCCGCCCCTCCGCGGGTGCCGCCCAAGCTCCTGGGGAGCTTCAGAACCGCGGCGGCAGCCAACCCGTCTGAATGAGCTGCCCACCACGGCGCCGCGTGTGGAAGTAGCCGCGTCCGGCGGGCAGTTGCGTCGGGGTGATGTTGCCGAGCAGCGAGCCCTCGGTCCGGTCGCCGGAGAGCACGACGCCCTGGGCGCCGAGCTCGCGCATGCGCTGCATCACCGGCTCGTACAGCGACCGGCTGGCACCGCCGGAGGCACGCGAGATGATGATGCGCAGACCGATGTCCCGGGCGAAGGGCAGATACTCCAGCAACGGCGCGAGCGGGTTCACACCGGTCGCCACCAGGTCGTAGTCGTCGACGATGACGAATGCGTCCGGGCTGGTGTACCAGCTGCGGTTGCGCAGCTGCTCGGGCGTGACGTCCGGGCCCGGCATACGGCGGCTGAGCGAACCGGCCAGCCCCTCCAGCGTCTCCGACAGGGCGGGCGCCGACGCGCAGTACCGCGAGAGGTGCGTCTCCGGCACGCCCTCCAGGTGGGCTCGCCGGTAGTCGCCCATGACGATCTTCGCCTGATCCGGTGTGTAGCGCTCGCAGATCTGCTTGATCAGCAGCCTCAGGATCGCGGACTTACCGGACTCGCTCTCACCGAACACGATGAAGAGCGGATCCGTCTCGAAGTCGACGAACACCGGCGACAGCGAGGACTCGTCGATGCCGACGGCGACACCGCGGTCCGGGTGCTCGAAGCCCTTCGGCAGCCGGTCCGACGGCAGCATCGTGGGCAGCAGCCGCACGGCCGGAGCGTGGTTGCCCGGCCAGTTGTCGTTCACACCGCGGACGAGGATCGAGGTCGCCTCGGACAGGTCGTCCGCGGCGGACGAGCCGTCGACCCGCGGCAGGGCCGTCATGAAGTGCAGCTTGTCCGGGGTCAGGCCACGGCCCGGAACAGTCGCCGGCACGTTCTGTGCGACCTTCCGGTCGATCTCCGACTCGGTCGGGTCACCGAGCCGCAGCTCGATGCGGTTCTGCAGCATGTCCTTGAGCGCGGGCCGCACCTCGGTGTAGCGGCTCGCCGCGAGGATCACGTGCACACCGAAGCCGAGACCGCGCGTGGCGATCTCTGTGACGGTGGACTCCAGCATCTCGTAGTCCGTCTTGAAGGTGGCCCAGCCGTCGATGACGAGGAAGACGTCACCCCAGATCTGGTCCGGCAGCTGGCCCGCGGCCCGCCGCTGGCGGTAGGTCTGGATCGAGTCGACGTTGTTCGCGCGGAAGTACTCCTCGCGCGCGTTGAGAATTCCCTCGACCTCGCTGACCGTACGGCGCACCTTCTCGGCGTCGAGACGGTTGGCGACCCCGCCGACGTGCGCCAGTTCCTCCATCGCGATCAGACTGCCGCCACCGAAGTCCAGGCAGTAGAACTGCACCTCGGACGGCGTGTGCGTCAGCGCGAACGACGAGATGAGCGAGCGCAGCAGGGTCGACTTGCCGGATTGCGGACCACCGACGAACAGGCCGTGGCCCGCGCCGCCGGAGAAGTCCCGGTAGAGCACGTCACGCCGCTGTTCGAACGGCTTGTCCACCAGGCCGACCGGCACGTTGAGCCGGCCCAGCGCTGTGTAGTCGGGTGCGGTCAGGCCGCGGTCCTGGGTGACGGCGAGCTGGGGGAGCAGGTGGTCCAGCGCCGGCGCCTCCTCCAGAGGGGGCAGCCACACCTGGTGGGCAGGGGGCCCCTGGTTGACCATCCGGCCGACGAGGACGTCCAGGACGGTGTCGGCGAGTGCGTCGTCCACCCTGTTGTCGGGCTCGGGTTCCTCGACCACGGGCTGCGGGGGCAGCGCCACCTGCTCCGCCGTGAACAGCGCGGGCCGCAGCTGGGTGGAGCGGTTCACCCGGGAGGGGCCCTCGCCGTGGTACGGACCCGACACGTACGCGGCCTTGAAGCGGACCATGGTGTCGGTGTCGTAGCGCAGGTAGCCGGAGCCGGGGATCGACGGCAGGTGGTAGGCGTCCGGGACGCCGATCGCCGTACGGGACTCGGCGGCGGAGAAGGTACGCAGACCGATCCGGTACGACAGATAGGTGTCCAGACCGCGCAGCTTGCCCTCTTCCAGGCGCTGCGAGGCCAGCAGCAGGTGGATGCCCAGCGAACGGCCGATACGGCCGATCTGGATGAACATGTCGATGAAGTCAGGCTTGGCCGTGAGGAGTTCGGAGAACTCGTCGAGCACGATCACCAGCGACGCCATCGGCTCAAGCGCGGCGCCCGCCGCCCGTGCCTTCTCGTAGTCGTGCAGATTGGCGTAGTTGCCCGCCGAGCGCAGCAGCTCCTGGCGGCGCTGCGTCTCACCCATGATGGAGTCGCGCATACGGTCGACGAGGGTGAGGTCGTCGGCGAGGTTGGTGATGACGGCCGCGGTGTGCGGCATGTCCGCCATGCCGGCGAAGGTCGCGCCGCCCTTGAAGTCCGCGAGGATGAAGTTCAGCGTCTCCGACGAGTGCGTGACCGCGAGACCCAGCACCAGCGTGCGCAGCACCTCGGACTTGCCGGAGCCGGTCGCGCCGACGCACAGGCCGTGCGGGCCCATGCCCTCCTGAGAAGCCTCCTTGAGGTCGAGCATCACCGGCTCGCCGTTCTCGCCGACGCCGATCGGCACGCGCAGCCGCTCGTGGAGCGTGCGCGGACGCCAGGCGCGGGAGACATCGACGGAGCCCGCGTCGCCGATACCCATCAGGTCGGTGAAGTCGAGGTTGGACAGGAGGGGCTCCCCCTCCTCCGCGGAGCCGACCCGGAAGGGGGCGAGCTGCCGCGCCAGGGACTCGGCCTGCTCCGGCCCGAGCAGATCGGGCTTGCCGGTGTAGGCCGCTCCCTGGCCGACGTACAGCTGCATCCGCTCCGGCCTCACATGTGCCGTCAGGCCGGCACGCAGCTCATCCTCCAGCTCCCCGGGGGCGGTCTCCAGGAACGTGACGCCCTGGAGTCCGTCAGCACCGGCGAGCTCGGCGTCCGGGGGTACGGTGCCGCCGTCGAGCACCACGATCAGATGCGGCTGGTCGTATACGGGAGTCGCGTCCCGGTTCCAGCGCGGCCTGTCGTCGAGCTGGGTCGCCAGTGCCTCCTCCAGCTCCCCGAGATCGTCGAAGAGCAGCCGCGTCGTGCCGGCTCCGTCCTTCGCCTTGGGGTGCTGGCTGTGCGGCAGCCATTTGATCCAGTCCCACTCCCGCGCCGTGGAGGGATGCGCCACCACGGCGATCATCAGGTCCTCCGGCGAGTGCAGCGTCGCCAGCTGTGCCAGTGTCGCGCGGGCGTTGCCGTAGACCGTCTCCGTCTCACCGGAGATCGTCACGTGGTAGAAGGCGCGCAGCGAGATGGCGATGGGCAGGTCGGACAGGCTGCCGTGGGCGTCCAGGAAGGCCTTCATGGCCGCCGCGGTGAGCGGCTCCAGCTCGTCCTTGGGGGCCGTCTCCGGCGCGACGAGCGGCGTGTTCAACTGCTGCACGCCGCGGCCGATCCGCACCGACGCGAAGTCCCCGTCAGCGGGGCGCCGTTCCCACAGGCGCTTGCCGTCGGCCGCCACCGCCCACAGCTGTTCCGGGTCGGGGTGCTGGAACAGCTGGCTGCGGCGCTGGAGTTCCGCGGTCTTGTGTACGTCCTTGCGCACCTGTTCGAGGTACCGGAAGTAGTCGCGCCGGTCCTGGGCCATGCCCGCGCCGCCGCCCTGGCGGGACTTGGCGATCTGGGCGATCGCCATGGCCAGTGTCGAGGCCAGCATCAGCCCACCGACCACCCTCATATAAGAGGGCAGGTTGGGCATGAAGAAGAAGCCGACGGAACCCAGCATGCCCATCATGGGCAGCAGGTTCATCAGCATGCTCTCGTCGCCCTCACGAGGAATCTCGGGGGGCGTCTCCAGTTTGACCTCGCCGTCCGGTACGGACGGGGGCGGTATTCGCGGCGGCCGTTTGATGATGACGACGCTCACCGATGCACTCATCCTTCGCGATTGATACGTCCTGGCATCGACGCCCCCGTGTTCCGCGACGGGTTACCCGTACGCGTAGGCGTCGTCCGCGTGAGGAAGTCGATCCTACTGATGCGTTCAAGGCGCTGGAGGCGCAGGAGGATGGAGATGCCGAGGGGGTACGGGGAGAATTGGGGGAGGCATGCCCGGAGCCCCCTGTCCCAGCGGATAGGGTGGCGCTTCGCGTCGTACGAACTGCGTGAAGCAGCCTTGTCCAACAGGGGGAACACCAGGTGAGCACGGGGACTTCGACAGGTTTCTGCCGAATCACCATCGCAGCGCCGGACAGTCGCGTCGATGTCGCGCTGCCCGAGGACCTGCCGATCCAGGATCTCTTTCCCGAGATCGTCCGGCTCTCGGGTCTGGTCCAGTCGGACACCAGCCCCTCCGGCTACCACCTCGTCACGCGTGAGGGCCAAGTGCTCGACGCGAGCCGGTCGCTGATCGAGCACCGGGTCAGGGACGGTGAGGTGCTGCTGCTGCGGACCTTCGCCGACTCCCTGCCGCCGGCCGTGCACGACGACGTGGTGGACGCGATCGCCGCCGCCGTCAAACAGGACATGCGCAGCTGGAACGACAACCTGATGCGCGTCGCCGGCCTCGTCGCCGGTTCGGTGCTCATGATCATGCTCGGTTTCGTCTTCTGGTTCGCCGACCCGGTACGGCATGACACGCACGGACTCCAGGGCATCCTCGCCGGGGTGACCGCCCTCGCCCTCACCGCGCTCGCCGGCGTACGGGCCCGGGTGTACGACGACCGCGGGTCCGCCGTGGCGCTCGGGATCTCGGCACTGCCGCACGCGCTCATCGCGGGCTCCGGTGTCATACCCCAGGACGTGGGCGAGGGCCCCGGCAGGATCCAGTTCCTCGTCGGCTGTGTCGCCGTACTGCTGTTCTCCGTCGTGCTGATCATGCTGCTGCCGCAGGGGGACGCCCCCTTCGTGGCGGCGGCACTGGCCTCAGCGATCGGCGCACTCGCCGTGTTCTGCGGCGTGCTCACCGACGCGGAGCCGCGTGAGATCGCCGCCGGCACCGCCGTGGTCGCACTGGCGGTCGTCGGATTCCTGCCGGGCTGGTCGGCCCGCTTCGCCAAGATGCCGATCGGCTTCCGCAGCCCGGAGGACCTGGCCAGGGCACGCCGCGATGGCCAGGACGGCGACGCCGAAGCCGTCGACGTCCAGCGCATCGTCGCCCAGACCAGCCGGGGTCACGAACTGCTCCTCGGACTGGTCGGCGGGTGCGCCGCGGTCATCATCGGCACCGGCGGCGCCGTGCTCGGCTTCAGCGACAGCGGCTGGGCGCAGCTCCTGGCCCTGTGCACGGGCCTCGCCGCGATGCTGCGGGCGCGTCTGTTCCGCTACACCGCCCAGGTCACGTGTCTGTTCGTAGCCGGTGTCATCACCCTCGCGCTGCTGGTCCTGGGCCTGGCGATCTCGCCGCCCACCGACATCGTCATGAAGCTGCTCCAGGGCGACTCCGGCCCGGTCGACATCCGCACCCTGTGGCTCGGCGCGTCGGTCGCCGTAGGTGTGATGATCCTGATCGCGATCGCACTCATCGTGCCCCAGAAGGGGCTGTCCCCCTTCTGGGGCAGGATGCTCGACATCGCGGAATCGCTGGTGCTGCTGTCCCTCATCCCGGTCTGCCTGGCCGTTCTCGACGTCTACAGCAGGGTCCGCGGCGGCGTCTGAGCGGCACCGGGCCGCCGTGGCGTCCGTCCCCGTACCAAATCTGTCAAGGGTGTGCCCGTGTCCTGGTACCCTGTGTGACGGCCGTTTGTGTACGCGCCCCCAGCCCGCGCCTCGCGCAGCCGGGAGCAGCGCCCATCGTGCCTTCGCCTCCGAGTCACGGAAGCTCCCCTGAGAACAAGACCAGGGGCACTCGCAGGCGCGCGAACACCGAAAGAGGAGTACCGAGTGTCTCTCGACGCCGCTACCAAGAAGCAGATCATGGCCGAGTTCGGCACCAAGGAGGGCGACACCGGCTCCCCCGAGGTCCAGGTCGCGATGCTGTCCCGCCGTATCTCGGACCTGACCGAGCACCTCAAGACCCACAAGCACGACCACCACTCCCGCCGTGGTCTGCTGATCCTGGTCGGCCAGCGCCGCCGCCTGCTGCAGTACCTGGCCAAGAAGGACATCCAGCGCTTCCGTACGCTGGTCGACCGCCTCGGCATCCGCCGCGGTGCGGCCGGCGGCGCGAAGTAAGACGCCGTGAAGGGAGCGGTTCCCACATCCAGGGGGCCGCTCCCTTTGCTGTACGTGCGGTCCTGCGGTCCACCTCAGTAACCTGGTGGCAGCGCGGTACCGGAACGCGGCACACCGCCGCACGTACAACGCAGCACAACGCACCACAGACAACGCAATACCGAACGAGGAGGAGCGCCCCTCCGCCGCCGGTCCTCGGTAGTGGCCCCCGGAAACATCGCCCGGGTGCTTCGATCGAAGACCGGCCCGCACACAAGGCGCGCTTCTCCGCCATCGTCCCCGGGCCGCACGGGCTCAGGGACGCAGACGAGGAGATATCGCTAGTGGAGAACGAGACCCACTACGCCGAAGCCGTGATCGACAACGGTTCCTTCGGCACCCGTACCATCCGCTTCGAGACGGGTCGCCTGGCCAAGCAGGCCGCCGGATCCGCCGTGGCGTACCTGGACGACGACACCATGGTGCTGTCGGCCACCACCGCGTCCAAGAACCCCAAGGACCAGCTGGACTTCTTCCCCCTGACGGTCGACGTCGAGGAGCGGATGTACGCCGCGGGCAAGATCCCCGGCTCCTTCTTCCGCCGCGAAGGCCGCCCGTCCGAGGACGCGGTCCTGACCTGCCGCCTCATCGACCGTCCGCTGCGCCCGTCCTTCAAGAAGGGCCTGCGCAACGAGATCCAGATCGTCGAGACGATCATGGCGCTCAACCCCGACCACCTGTACGACGTGGTCGCCATCAACGCCGCCTCCTGCTCCACGCAGCTGGCCGGTCTGCCCTTCTCCGGCCCGATCGGCGGCACCCGTGTCGCGCTGATCAAGGGCCAGTGGGTGGCTTTCCCGACCCACACCGAGCTCGAGGACGCCGTCTTCGACATGGTGGTCGCCGGCCGCGTCCTGGAGGACGGCGACGTCGCGATCATGATGGTCGAGGCCGAGGCCACCGAGAAGACCATCGAGCTGGTCAAGGGCGGTGCCGAGGCACCGACCGAGGAGGTCGTGGCCGCCGGTCTCGAGGCCGCGAAGCCCTTCATCAAGGTGCTCTGCAAGGCCCAGTCGGACCTCGCCGCCAAGGCCGCCAAGCCGACCGGCGAGTTCCCGGTCTTCCTCGAGTACCAGGACGACGTCCTGGAGGCGCTCACCGCCGCGGTCAAGAGCGAGCTCTCCCAGGCGCTCACCATCGCCGGCAAGCAGGACCGCGAGGCCGAGCTTGACCGCGTCAAGGCGCTCGCTGCCGAGAAGCTCCTGCCGGAGTTCGAGGGCCGCGAGAAGGAGATCTCTGCCGCGTACCGCTCGCTCACCAAGTCCCTGGTCCGCGAGCGCGTGATCAAGGAGAAGAAGCGCATCGACGGCCGCGGCGTCACGGACATCCGTACGCTCGCCGCCGAGGTCGAGGCGATCCCGCGGGTGCACGGTTCCGCCCTGTTCGAGCGTGGCGAGACCCAGATCCTGGGCGTCACCACCCTCAACATGCTCCGCATGGAGCAGCAGCTGGACACCCTCTCGCCGGTGACCCGCAAGCGCTACATGCACAACTACAACTTCCCGCCGTACTCCGTCGGTGAGACCGGCCGCGTCGGCTCGCCGAAGCGCCGCGAGATCGGCCACGGCGCCCTGGCCGAGCGCGCCATCGTGCCGGTGCTGCCGAGCCGCGAGGACTTCCCGTACGCGATCCGCCAGGTGTCCGAGGCTCTCGGCTCCAACGGTTCGACGTCCATGGGCTCCGTCTGCGCCTCCACCATGTCGCTGCTGAACGCCGGTGTGCCGCTGAAGGCCCCCGTCGCCGGTATCGCCATGGGCCTGATCTCCCAGGAGATCGACGGCAAGACGCACTACGTCGCGCTGACCGACATCCTCGGTGCGGAGGACGCCTTCGGCGACATGGACTTCAAGGTCGCCG
This sequence comes from Streptomyces sp. NPDC127084, assembly GCF_042724175.1. Classification (NCBI taxonomy): domain Bacteria; kingdom Bacillati; phylum Actinomycetota; class Actinomycetes; order Kitasatosporales; family Streptomycetaceae; genus Streptomyces; species Streptomyces sp. NPDC127084. The sequence continues at coordinate 5,558 of NZ_JBHXFA010000166.1, read as the reverse complement.
GTACGAAGGAGTTCGTCACCGCCCTCCAGCTCGACACCAAGCTGGACGGCATCCCGGCCTCCGTCCTGGCCGCGGCCCTCAAGCAGGCCCGTGACGCCCGCCTCCACATCCTCGACGTGATGATGGAAGCGATCGACACCCCGGACGAGATGTCCCCGAACGCCCCGCGGATCATCACCGTCAAGATCCCCGTGGACAAGATCGGCGAGGTCATCGGCCCCAAGGGCAAGATGATCAACCAGATCCAGGAGGACACCGGCGCCGAGATCACGATCGAGGACGACGGCACCATCTACATCGGTGCCGCCGACGGCCCGGCCGCCGAGGCCGCCCGCGCCACGATCAACGGCATCGCCAACCCGACCATGCCGGAGGTCGGCGAGCGCTACCTGGGTACGGTCGTCAAGACCACCACCTTCGGTGCGTTCGTCTCCCTGCTCCCGGGCAAGGACGGCCTGCTGCACATCTCGCAGATCCGCAAGCTCGCCGGTGGCAAGCGAGTGGAGAACGTCGAGGACGTGGTCGGCGTGGGTCAGAAGATCCAGGTCGAGATCGCCGAGATCGACCAGCGCGGCAAGCTCTCCCTGATCCCCGTGATCGAGGGCGAGGCAGACGCCGACAGCGACTCCGCCGAGGGCGAGAAGGACGACGCCGCCAAGTGACGTCACGTAGTTCCAGGACGAGGGGGGCCCCCCACCCGGAGCGGCCCGCGCGCCCCCCCCCACACCCACCCCCCCCGGGGGCGCGCCGCTCCCCCCCACCCGGGCGCCAACCGGACCCCGGGCCCCGCCCCCCACCTCCTCGATCAGGCGGTCCTTGCCGGCGAAGTGTCGGTGGACAAGCGAATGC
>NZ_JBHXFA010000166.1:0-4699 GCF_042724175.1 Streptomyces sp. NPDC127084 | reverse complement strand
CACCTCTTCGGAGGCGCGGGCCGTCGCCCGTACCCAAACGCTCCTCAAGGGTGAGCACGGCATCGGAACCGTCCGGCGGACGGTCCTGCCCGGTGGCCTGCGCATCGTCACCGAGACCCTGCCCTCCGTGCGCTCCGCGACCTTCGGTATCTGGGCACATGTCGGATCCCGCGACGAGACCCCGTCGCTGGGCGGCGCCACGCACTATCTGGAGCACCTTCTCTTCAAGGGCACGGCGCGCCGCTCCGCCCTCGACATCTCCGCCGCGATCGACGCGGTCGGCGGCGAGATGAACGCCTTCACGGCGAAGGAGTACACGTGCTACTACGCGCGGGTGCTCGACACCGACCTGCCACTCGCGATCGACGTCGTGTGCGACATGCTCACCGGCTCCCTGATCCTCGAAGAGGACGTGGACGCCGAGCGCGGCGTCATCCTCGAGGAGATCGCGATGACCGAGGACGACCCCGGTGACGTCGTCCACGACCTCTTCGCGAGCACCATGTTCGGCGCCAGCCCGCTGGGGCGCCCGGTCCTTGGCACCGTCGACACGGTCAACGCGCTCAGCCGGTCGCAGATCGCCCGCTTCTACAAGAAGCACTACGACCCCACACACCTGGTCGTGGCAGCCGCCGGAAACGTCGACCACGGCACGGTCGTCCGCCAGGTCCGCAAGGCCTTCGACCGCGCCGGGGCGCTGGCCAGGACCGATGCCCAGCCGATCGCCCCGCGCGACGGCAGCCGCACGATCAGGACCGCCGGCCGGGTCGACATGCTCGGGCGCAAGACCGAGCAGGCCCATGTCGTGCTCGGAATGCCGGGCCTCGCCCGCACCGACGAGCGCCGATGGGCCCTCGGCGTGCTGAACACGGCACTCGGTGGCGGCATGTCATCGCGTCTCTTCCAGGAGGTACGGGAGAAGCGCGGCCTCGCCTACAGCGTGTACTCGTACACCTCGGGCTTCGCCGACTGCGGACTCTTCGGCGTGTACGCGGGCTGCCGGCCCAGCCAGGTCCACGGCGTGCTGAAGATCTGCCGGGGCGAGCTCGACCGGGTGGCCTCCGAAGGGCTGTCCGACGAGGAGATCAGCCGGGCCATCGGCCAGCTCTCCGGCTCCACGGTCCTCGGGCTCGAGGACACCGGCGCGCTGATGAACCGCATCGGCAAGAGCGAGCTGTGCTGGGGCGCCCAGATGTCCGTGGATGACATGCTGGCGAACATAGCCGCGGTCACCCCCGACGACGTACGGGCGGTCGCCCGCGCCGTGCTGGGACAGCGTCCGTCACTGGCGGTGATCGGCCCGCTGAAGGACAAGCAGGCGGACCGTCTGCACCAATCCGTCACGTAGACATCCGCAAGGCCCCAGAGTCCGACTCGTAGAGAGAGCACAAGCAATGAGCAAGCTGCGCGTGGCCGTCCTCGGAGCCAAGGGCCGTATCGGTTCCGAGGCGGTCCGGGCGGTCGAAGCCGCCGGTGACATGGAGCTGGTAGCCGCCCTCGGCCGGGACGACAAGCTGGAGACCCTGGTCGAGCAGGGCGCACAGGTCGCGGTCGAGCTGACCACCCCCGCCTCGGTGATGGGCAATCTCGACTTCTGTGTACGCCACGGCATCCACGCCGTCGTCGGCACCACCGGCTGGACGGACGAGCGCCTCGCGCATCTGCGCACCTCGCTTGACGCTTCACCGGAGACCGGGGTGCTCATCGCGCCCAACTTCTCCATCGGTGCCGTGCTCACGATGAAGTTCGCCGCCCAGGCCGCGCGCTACTTCGAGTCGGTCGAGGTGGTCGAGCTGCACCATCCGAACAAGGCGGACGCCCCTTCGGGCACCGCCACCCGTACGGCCCAGCTGATCGCCGCGGCCCGTGCCGAAGCGGGCCTCGCCCCGCAACCCGACGCCACCGTCACCGCGCTGGACGGCGCGCGTGGCGCGGACGTCGACGGAGTGCCGGTGCACGCCGTGCGGCTGCGGGGGCTGCTCGCCCACCAGGAGGTCCTGCTCGGCGGGGAGGGCGAAACCCTCACCATCCGGCATGACTCCCTGCACCACAGCAGCTTCATGCCGGGCATTCTGCTCGGTGTACGGCGCGTGGTCAGTACGCCCGGGCTCACGTTCGGCCTTGAGCACTTCCTCGACCTGGACTGAGACCCACCCATGCGCGCGAAGATCACCTACTTCCTCACGGCTGCCGTCTTGGTCGTCTACTTCGTCCTGGTCGGCAGCCGGGGCGTGCTGCTGATCCGGCACGGCACGGTACTGACGGTCACCTTCGGTGTGGCGGTGCTGATCCTGCCCGTGATCGGCATCTGGTTCCTCTGGAAGAACACCCGGTTCGTCCGGAAAGCCAATGCGTTGGCGGCCGAGCTGGACGCGCAGGGCGGACTGCCGGTGGACGAGCTGGTCCGCACCCCGGGCGGTCGTATCGACCGGGAATCGGCGGACGCAGTCTTCGCCAAGCGCCGGGCGGAGACCGAGGACTCGCCGGGCGACTGGCGCTGCTGGTTCCGGCTGGCCGTCGCCTACCACGACGCCCGGGACACACCACGCGCCCGCAAGGCCATGCAGCGTGCGATCGCCCTGCACGACGGCAAGCCCGCCCACGAAGGCGCCGACCCCGCGGGCCGGCCCGTCAAGGCCTGAGCTACCCGGGAGGGCCCTGGCTCACTGCCCGCCGGCGGGCACCGCCGGGGCCACCGGGCCGTACTGCGCGCCCCAGGCCTCGATCGTGTCCGCCGCCCTGTCGAAGGCCTCGACTCGGGAGAGGAAGTCCCCGTTGTGGTCGGTGAGCAGCGGCAGCGGCTCACCGCCACCTCGGACCAGCATCAGCGCCTGCCCCTGCACGGTCCGCGGCAGACCGAGCCAGCGCACCGGCTGCTGCACGGTCCGCAGCGCCGCGGCCTCCCGCCAGTCGACGGTCGACGTCGAGAGGAAGCCCACCCGGCGCAGACCGTGCCTGCTCACCCATACGCCCATCCGGAGCAGCCGCAGTGCCGCGGCGATCACCAGCAGGGCGAGCGCGAAGCACAGACCCGCGCCCGGCAGCGCACCGGCGAACGCGATGATCAGCGTCGCCATGAGCACGAACGAACCGAGCAGCAGGAGCAGCGCCGCGGCTCCCACCCGCCAGGGGCCGGGACGGTAGGGCCGCCGCCACTCGTCGTGGTCATCGAACGGCAGAGCGGCCTGGTCCTCCGCCGTTGTCCTGTCGGATGTGTCAAAGGCGCGGTCGGCCGTCAGGAAGGGCAGGGGCACGGCTGATCCTCACTCATCACGCACAACGGGCTGTGACGGGTGAGGCTACAGAGGTGGCCCACCCCGGACCACCCCTGGGGGTCCGAAAGGGGTCAGCGTCCCCCGGACCGGCCGGACTGCTCGGCGTGGGAGGGCGGTGCCTTCTCGGGGGCCTGGAGCGCGGGCATACCGAAGAGAAGCGCCCCGGTCAGACCCGAGGTGACGGTCAGGCCGATCAACGTACGGCCGAGGAGCTGCCCCTTGCTCGGACGGCGTCTCGGCGGCGGTGCCACATTGCTGCGGAAACGGTCCGCGTCGGCGACGAAGGCGAAAGGGACAGCCTCTCGCCTGGAGCCGCCGCTCAGCGGTGGCTGGGGCAGGGTCATGGTGTGAGCCTCCTTGGCGGTGATACGTGGGGTTACTGGTACAGACGCGTAGAACACGCTCTCGGTGGCCCGATTCCAGTGAATTCGCCGCGACAACATCAGCCACCCCGCCCCGACGGTCGTTGAGCGAGCCGTAGAGAATGGGCTCCGCATGTGCGATGCAACCGGAAGGACACTGGTGACCGACACCCCCGCCGACCTCAAGCCCAGCTTCCGCAGCGATGTGACCGTCGAGCTGGTGAAGCACACCGCAGGCGACTCCGACGTGCTGTGGGCGGCCCGGGTCTCCACCGCGGGCGAGCAGTCCCTGGACGAGCTCTCCAAGGATCCGGAGCGTTCAAAGGGCCTGATCAACTATCTGATGCGGGACCGCCACGGCAGCCCCTTCGAGCACAACTCGATGACCTTCTTCATCAGCGCCCCGATCTTCGTCTTCCGCGAGTTCATGCGCCACCGTGTCGGCTGGTCGTACAACGAGGAGTCCGGGCGCTACCGGGAGCTCGAGCCTGTGTTCTACGTCCCGGACGGTTCGCGCAAGCTGGTCCAGGAGGGCCGCCCTGGCAAGTACGTCTTCGTCGAGGGCACCCAGGCGCAGCAGGAGCTCACCGGACGCGTGATGACGGACTCCTACCGCCAGGCGTACGAGGCGTACCAGGAGATGCTCGATGCCGGCGTCGCCCGCGAGGTCGCCCGCTCGGTGCTGCCGGTGGGCCTCTACTCCTCGATGTACGCGACGTGCAACGCCCGCTCGCTGATGCACTTCCTGGGTCTGCGTACCCAGCATGAGCTGGCCAAGGTGCCGTCGTTCCCGCAGCGGGAGATCGAGATGGTCGGCGAGAAGATGGAACAGCACTGGGCCGGGCTCATGCCCCTCACCTATGCCGCGTTCAACGCGAATGGCCGCATCGCTCCGTAAGGGACAGATGTACGGTTCAGCCCGACTCGGTGTCCGTATTGCGGCGTTTCGAGAAGTTCATCTAGGCTGATCAAACGGACCCGGGGGGGCCAGAAACCCCCCCACCGCCCGGGGCAGGGGACACCCACACACCGGGAGCGGCCGCCCCCCCCGGGGGCCCACCC
>NZ_JBHXFA010000165.1:0-14630 GCF_042724175.1 Streptomyces sp. NPDC127084 | reverse complement strand
TACACTGTTTTGGCCGTTGGACGGCCGGTTTCCCCCCAACAGGGCCCGGGCGCCCGCCCCGGTGGTCACGGGCCCGGGTGCTTACCCCACCCATTACCGGGGGCCCCGCTCCGCTTCGTGGGCGGGCCGCAGCACCTCGGCCTCCGGGACGTCGGCGCGTACGGCGGCGAGGCGCTGGTCGCGGGCCGCCGTACCCGAGCCGACGGGTTCCGAGAACAGTTGGGCGATCCAGCGGCCCGACGGCTGGGGTGGTGGGCTCTGTGCCGGGGTGGCAGGGGCGCTGACGGCGGGCAGGCTGGGCGAGGGGGTGGGCGTGACGGCCGGAGCGGACAGCGAAGAAGGCACGGGTGACGCGGAGGACCCGGGTGATACCGCCGGTGACGAGGCCGGGGCCGACGGCGCCCTGCCTGCCGAGGTCACTCCGGCCGGGTTCTTGGCGTCCCCCTTGGCGCCGGGCCCCTGGGCGCGCAGGGTCAGCGCGAGCGCGGTAGCGGCGGTGACCGCGACGGCCACCGCGATCACGGCGACCACCACGGGAGTGCGGCGGCGCTCCGGTTCCGCTGCGCCCGAGGGAACCGTGGGGCGCGGGCTGTCCAGTTGCGTGGGCACGGGAGGCAGGTGAGGCGCGGGAGGAGGTGGAGAGTGGGGAGACCCGGCACGGGGCGCGGCCGCCGGCCCCGGGAGCACTCGTCCGGTCACCGTCTGCCGGGACCATTCCGGTGCTCCTCCGGCCTCCACCCGGGCCAGCATCGCGTCCAGTTCCCTGGCCGTCGGCCGGGCGGCCGGATCCCGTACCAGCAGGGCCTCCAGTACCGGGGCCAGCGGCCCGGAGCGCGCCGCAGGCGGTACGGGGTCGTCGAGTACCGCTGCGAGGGTCGCCAGGGTGGAGTCCCGGCGCAGTGGGCTGATCCCTTCCACGCACACGTACAACACCAGCCCCAGGGACCAGAGATCGGACGCGGGGTTGTCCCGGTCATGACCGCGGACCCGTTCCGGGGCGATGTACTCGGGAGAGCCGACCAGCTCGCCCGTCATCGTCAGCGAGGTCGTGCCCTCCAGCGCCGCGATCCCGAAGTCGGTGAGCACGGCGACCGGCTGCGCCGCGCTCTCTGTGCCCGATTCGTCGGAAACCCCTGTCCGCAGCAGCACATTGGCGGGTTTGACGTCCCGGTGCTGGATGCCCGCCGCATGGGCGGCGGTCAGCCCGGAGAGCACCTGGCGGCCGATGCGGGCGGCCTCGGCCGGGGCCATCGGGCCTCGGCCGAGGCGCTGTTGCAGTGAGCCTCCGAGCACCAGCTCCATCACGATCCACGGATGCGGCTCCGCGTCAACGATGTGATGGATGGTCACCACGTGTGGGTGACTGATCCGGGCGAGGGCGCGGGCCTCACGCAGCACCCGCTCCCGCACGTCCGCGGATGCCCCCGCTTCGGATCTGACCGCCTTCAGGGCCACTTCGCGGTGGAGCACGGTGTCGCGAGCCCGCCAGACCGTGCCCATTCCTCCGCTGCCGAGCGGCTCGATCAGCTCGAACCGCGCGTCGATCACATCCCCCGGCGCGTTCATGGCGCCAGATTAGAGGAACCGGGGAAGCGGAATCGCCCCGTTCACCGGACGGGTTGGTTGACCTTCTCGACTTTCTGGGTCCCGTTCAGGGTGCGGTACGAGCGGGTCCAGGACGCCGTCGCGTCCTGCTTGGTCCGGTCGGAGAGCGTGTAGTAGTCCATCTGCGAGCGCTCGGCGGTCACATCGAGCACGCCGTAGCCGTGGTGGTCCATGTCGACCCACTTCACATGGCGGTTGGCGGCCTTGATCGCGGTCTGGGCGACCAGTGAGAGCGTGCCCGGAGCGACGTGGAGCAAGTCGTCCAGGTTGTCCGAGGTCACCGAGGTCACCACGAACTCGGTGGCGGCCGACTGCGACAGCGGGTACGTCGCCGCCTTCACCGGGACGTCGTTGGCCCAGGCCATGTGGATGTCGCCGGTGAGGAAGACGGTGTTCTTGATGCCGCGGTCCGTCAGGTGCTTCAGCAGCTCCTTGCGGTCGTCCGTGTAGCCGTCCCACTGGTCCACGTTGATCGCCAGGCCCTCGGTGGGCAGGCCGAGCAGCTTGGCGATCGGTTCGAGCAGATGGGCCGGAAGGGAGCCGAAGGCGACGGGCGAGATCATCACCGAGGTGCCGACCAGTTTCCAGGTCGCGTCGGACGCCGCGAGGCCCGACTTGAGCCAGTCGAGCTGGGCGCGCCCGGTGATGGTTCGCTCGGGGTCGTCGACCTTGCCGTTCCCCACCGACACCTGCTGGGAGCGGAAGGACCGCAGGTCCAGCAGGTGCAGTTCGGCCAGCTTGCCGAAGCGCAGCCTGCGGTAGACGGTGCCCTCGGTGGCGGCGCGTACCGGCATCCACTCGAAGTACGCCTGCTTGGCCGCGGCGGCACGGGCCGCATAGTCGCCCTCGGCGCCCGGGGTGTGGTTCTCGGCCCCACCGGCCCAGGCGTCGTTGGCTATCTCGTGGTCGTCCCAGATCGCGATGAGCGGGTGGGCGGCGTGCATCGACTGGAGGTCGGCGTCGGTCTTGTAGTTGCCGTGCCGGGTGCGGTAGTCGGCGAGGCTGAGGATCTCGTGCTTGGGCTCGTGCCGCCGTATGACGTACTTGTCCTCCGGGTAACCGCCGGTGCCGTACTCGTAGATGTAGTCGCCGAGGTGGAGCACCGCGTCCAGGTCGGCGCGGGCGGCCAGGTGGCGGTACGAAGCGAAGTAGCCCGCCTCCCAGTTGGCGCAGGACACCACGCCGAAGCGCACCCCGGACGCGCTCGCGTCGGTGGCGGGGGTGGTGCGGGTACGGCCGGTCGTGGAGACCGCGCCGCCGGAGCTGAAACGGAAGTAGTAGACGGTGGACGCGCGCAGCCCGCGCACGTCGACCTTGACGGTGTGGTCGCTCGCCGCGGTGGCGGTGGCACGGCCGCGGGCGGCGATCCGGCTGAATCCCTTGTCCTCGGCGATCTCCCAGTCCACCTCGGTGGCGGGGCCCTTGCCGGAACCCGGCACGGCGTCCGGGGACGGCGTGACGCGGGTCCACAGCAGTACACCGTCCGGGAGCGGGTCACCCGAGGCGACACCGTGCAGGAACGCGGTGCCCTGCGTGTCGTCGGCGTGGGCGCTGGAGGCCGCGGCGAGCGCGGGCGCGGCGACGGCGGTGGTGGTCACGGCGGTGGCGGCGGCGGCCTTGACGACCGCGCGGCGGCTTGGAGTTGTGGGGAGCAGTCTGGTCACGGCCGATCAGACTACTGATCAGTAGACCGAACGGGCAGACGAATGACCGAACTTTCGTCTGCCCGTCCGGAAAATGTGCCCTGCTGTTATCCCTTGAGGGCCTTGGCGATCGCGGCCTCGTACTCCGCGGCCGTCTGCGGCGCGTAGTCCTTGCCCTCGGCGGTGATCTTCTTGCCGTCCATCTTCAGGGTCGGGGTGCCCTGGACGCCGCTGGAGTCGAACGTCGCGGACATCTTCAGCGCCCACGCGTCGTAGGTGCCGTCCTTGACCGCCTTCTGGAACCCGGCGTTGCCCTTCAGCGCGGGCACCGAGTCCGCCACCTTGATCAGGTAGTCGTCCTCGGCGAACTTGTCGTCGCGCTCATCGGGGTGGAACTTCGCGGAGTACAGCGCCCCCTTGTACTCCAGGAAGGCCTCGGGGCTCACATTGAGCGCCGCGCCCAGCGCGGACAGGGCGTTCTTCGAGCCTTCACCGTTGTCGGCGTTGTCGATGAAGGTGGCACCGACGTACTTGAGCTTGTACTTGCCGGCCGCCACGTCCTTCTTCATGGTCTCGCCGGCCCCCTGCTCGAAGGAGGCGCAGATCGGGCAGCGCGAGTCCTCGTACAGCTCCAGGGTCTTCTTGGCGGTCGGCTTGCCGATCACCAGGGTCGTGCCGTTCTCGCCCTCGGTGTTCTTCGGCTGCACGACCTTGGCGCTCTTCGCCGCCTCCCAGGCCGTGGGCTTGTTCAGCTGCATGACGAAGGCGGCGATGCCTCCCGCCGCCGCCAGTACGCCGACGACCGACGCGGCGACGATCAGCTGCCGCCTGATCTTGTCCTTCTTGGCCTGGCGCTCGCGCTCCGCGCGGAGGCGCTCACGGGCGGCTGCCTTGTTGGCCTGGCTGTTACGTGCGCTCATGTGTGGTTTCTCCGTGTAAACGTATGCTCTGCGTGTTCTGGACGGGAGTGCTGGGATATGCCGCTTCAGACGAGGGCGAGAGTCTGGAGCGGTGGTCCCCTCCGTCCCACGGAGTGAACGAGCAGCAGGGCCATTCCGGAGCGCGGCCGGCCGCAGGCCCGCACGGGACGACTCGGACGGCGGGTGCCGCGACCGGCGGTGGCCACCGCGATCAGCAGCGGCCGGAACGCGCAGGCCGCGACCGCCCGCAGCAGAGCCGCGAGCGCCGCCTCGCCATGCCGCAGCCAGGCGGCGGCGATCAGGCCCACGGCCGTATGTGCGGCCAGCAGCAGCCACGGCACGGCGGGATCGGGCGTGTCCACCAGCGCGGCCAGCCGCGCCTGGGACGACGCCACGCCAGGCAGCGGGGCGCCGACCCCGCCACCGCAAGGCACCTCGAAACCGACCACCCGGAGCGAACCGGCGACCGGGCCGCCCGCTGCGCCGTAGCAGACGTGCTGGCCCGTGGTGAACACGGTGTCGGCGGCCAGCTCCAGCGGGACCAGCAGCGCGGCGATCGGGCCGAACGCGCGCTCACGTCCCGCCAGCGCGTAGGCGAACAGGAACACCCCCGCGGCGACCGCACCCACGGTGACCAGGGGGAGCGGCGCCTGGGAGAGCAGCACATGGGAGGCCACGGACAGCGTCACGACCACCGCCGTGAAGATCGCTGCCCGTAGCCCTCTGAGCCGGTTCCCTGATACGTCCATCGACCAGTGAGTGTGCCATGAGGTGCTGTAAACAGCCCTTAAGCGCAGCTCAGGTCGTTTTTCGGTGCGATACCCGGTTGCTCCCGGAGCCCCGGGTGTCACCGGAACCCCGGAGGCGTTCCCGGAGCCCCGGGTGTCACCGGAGCCCCGGAATCCGCCCGTTGCGGAACAGGTCCACGAAGATCTGGTGGTCCGCCCTGGCCCGCGCGCCGTAGCTGTGCGCGAAATCCACCAGCAGGTCCCCGAAGCCGTCCTCGTCCGCGGCGATCGCCGCGTCGATGGAGCGCTCCGTGGAGAACGGCACCAGGGAGTGGCCGCTCTCGTCGTCCGCCACCCCGTGCATCGTGGCCGTGGCCCGGCCCAGGTCCGCGACCGTCGCCGAGATCTCCGCCGGATCGTCGATGTCCGACCAGTCGAGGTCCACCGCGTACGGTGAGACCTCCGCGACCAGCTGCCCCGCGCCGTCCAGCTCGGTCCAGCCCAGCCAGGGGTCGGCGTGGTCCTGGAGCGCCCGCTGCGAGATCACCGTGCGGTGCCCCTCGTGCCGGAAGTAGCCGCGCACCCGCTCATCCGTGATGTGCCGGGACACCGCCGGGATCTGCCCCTGCTTCATGTAGATCACGACATCGTTCTCGAGGGCGTCGCTGTGGCCCTCCAGCAGGATGTTGTACGAAGGCAGCCCGGCCGAGCCGATACCGATTCCGCGCCGCCCCACGACGTCCTTCACCCGGTACGAGTCGGGGCGCGCCAGGCTCGACTCCGGCAGCGTCTCCAGATAGCCGTCGAAGGCCGCCAGCACCTTGTAGCGGGTCGCCGCGTCCAGCTCGATCGCGCCGCCGCCGGAACTGAAGCGCCGCTCGTACTCCCGGATCTCGGTCATCGAGTCCAGCAGCCCGAACCGGGTCAGCGCGCGGGCGGTGCGCAGCGCGCCGAGCAGCGGGCCCTCCGCCGTGTCCAGGGTGAACGGCGGGGTCTCGTCGTTCTTGGCGCCCGTGGCCAGCGCGCGGATGCGCTCGCGGTACGCGGCCGCGTAGATCCGCACCAGCTCGGAGATCTGCTCGTCACTGAGCGCCTTGGTGTAGCCGATCAGCGCCAGCGAGGCGGAGAGCCGCTTGACGTCCCAGGTGAACGGTCCGACATAGGCCTCGTCGAAGTCGTTGACGTTGAAGACCAGCCGCCCGTTGGAGTCCATGTACGTGCCGAAGTTCTCGGCGTGGAGGTCGCCGTGGATCCACACCCGGCTGGTGCGATCGTCCAGGTAGGGACCGCTGTTCTGCTCACGCTCCAGGTCGGAGTAGAACAGGCACGCCGTGCCGCGGTAGAAGGCGAAGGCCGAGCCGGCCATCTTGCGGAACTTCACCCGGAACGCGGCCGGGTCGGCGGCCAGGAGCTCGCCGAACGCAGTGTCGAAGACGGCGAGGATCTGCTCGCCGCGCTCGCCGGCCGTGGGCTGGTGGACCGACATCGCTGGGTGCCTCCTGGTGCATGGGGAGTGCGTGAGAAACATGATGAACCGGGACAGGGGGTACGTCCCGCTCAACGCATGACGGTAGTCCCGAGGCCCCGCGATTGTCAGTGCGGAGCCGTAGACTTCCTGGCTGTCCGCTCAGACAGGAGCCGCGGAGGCACGCCGCCCGCTGACCTGTCTCCTACCGTTCGCCGGAGGCCTTCCGCCGTGACCAAGCCGCCCTTCACGCACCTTCACGTCCACACCCAGTACTCCCTGCTGGACGGTGCGGCGCGGCTCAAGGACATGTTCAATGCCTGCAATGAGATGGGCATGACGCATATCGCCATGAGCGACCACGGCAATCTGCACGGAGCGTACGAGTTCTTCCACAGCGCGCAGAAGGCCGGGGTCACTCCGATCATCGGCATCGAGGCGTATGTGGCCCCCGAGTCCCGGCGCAACAAGCGCAAGATCCAGTGGGGGCAGCCGCACCAGAAGAAGGACGACGTCTCCGGTTCGGGTGGTTACACCCACAAGACGATCTGGGCGGCGAACGCGACGGGCCTGCACAACCTCTTCCGGCTGTCCTCGGACGCGTACGCCGAGGGCTGGCTCCAGAAGTGGCCCCGGATGGACAAGGAGACCATCGCCCAGTGGTCCGAGGGCCTGATCGCCTCCACCGGCTGCCCGTCGGGCGAGCTCCAGACCCGGCTGCGCCTCGGACAGTACGAGGAAGCCCGCAAGGCGGCCGGTGAGTACCAGGACATCTTCGGCAAGGAGCGGTACTTCCTGGAGCTGATGGACCACGGCATCGACATCGAGCGCCGGGTCCGCGACGATCTGCTGAAGATCGGCAAGGAACTGGGCATCCCCCCGCTGGTCACCAACGACTCGCACTACACCTACGCGCACGAGGCCGGCGCCCATGACGCCCTGCTGTGCATCCAGACCGGCAAGAACCTCTCCGACCCGGACCGCTTCAAGTTCGACGGCACCGGCTACTACCTGAAGTCGACCGACGAGATGTACGCCATCGACTCGTCGGACGCCTGGCAGGAGGGCTGCCGCAACACCCTGCTGGTCGCCGAGCAGGTCAGCACCGACGGCATGTTCCAGCAGCGGAACCTGATGCCCAAGTTCGACATCCCCGAGGGCTACACCGAGGTCTCCTGGTTCCGCGAGGAGACCTTGCGCGGCATGGAGCGGCGCTTCCCGGGCGGTATCCCCGAGGACCGCCTCAAGCAGGTCGAGTACGAGATGGACACCATCATCTCGATGGGCTTCCCGGGCTACTTCCTGGTGGTCGCCGACTTCATCATGTGGGCCAAGAACCAGGGCATCGCGGTCGGCCCCGGCCGTGGCTCAGCGGCCGGCTCGATCGTGGCCTACGCCCTCGGCATCACCGACCTCGACCCGATCCCGCACGGACTGATCTTCGAGCGCTTCCTCAACCCCGAGCGCATCTCGATGCCCGACGTCGACATCGACTTCGACGAGCGCAGGCGCGTCGAGGTGATCAGGTACGTGACGGAGAAGTACGGCGCCGACAAGGTCGCCATGATCGGCACCTACGGCACCATCAAGGCCAAGAACGCGATCAAGGACTCCGCCCGCGTCCTCGGCTACCCGTACGCCATGGGCGACCGGATCACCAAGGCCATGCCCGCCGACGTCCTCGGCAAGGGCATCCCGCTCTCCGGCATCACCGACTCCTCCCACCCCCGGTACTCGGAGGCGGGCGAGGTCCGCGGGATGTACGAGAACGAGCCGGATGTGAAGAAGGTCATCGACACCGCGCGCGGTGTGGAGGGCCTCGTCCGGCAGATGGGTGTGCACGCCGCGGGCGTGATCATGTCCAGCGAGACCATCACCGAGCACGTCCCGGTCTGGGTCAGGCACACCGACGGCGTCACCATCACCCAGTGGGACTATCCGAGCTGTGAGTCGCTCGGCCTGCTGAAGATGGACTTCCTCGGCCTGCGCAACCTCACGATCATGGACGACGCCGTCAAGATGGTGAAGGCCAACAAGGGGATCGACATCGATCTGCTGAGCCTGCCGCTCGACGACCCCAAGACCTTCGAGCTGCTCCAGCGCGGCGACACCCTCGGCGTCTTCCAGTTCGACGGCGGCCCCATGCGTTCGCTGCTGCGGCTGATGAAGCCCGACAACTTCGAAGACATCTCCGCCGTGTCCGCCCTGTACCGGCCGGGCCCGATGGGCATGAACTCGCACACCAACTACGCCCTGCGCAAGAACGGCCAGCAGGAGATCACCCCCATCCACCCCGAGCTGGAGGAGCCGCTCCGGGAGGTCCTGGACGTCACCTACGGTCTGATCGTCTACCAGGAGCAGGTGCAGAAGGCCGCCCAGATCATCGCCGGGTACTCGCTCGGCGAGGCCGACATCCTCCGCCGCGTGATGGGCAAGAAGAAGCCCGAGGAACTGGCGAAGAACTTCGTCCTCTTCCAGGAGGGCGCCCGGAAGAAGGACTACAGCGACCAGGCCATCCAGGCCCTGTGGGACGTGCTGGTCCCCTTCGCCGGCTACGCCTTCAACAAGGCCCACTCCGCCGCCTACGGGCTGGTCTCGTACTGGACCGCGTATCTCAAGGCCAACCACCCCGCCGAGTACATGGCGGGCCTGCTCACCTCGGTCAAGGACGACAAGGACAAGTCGGCGGTCTATCTGAACGAGTGCCGCCGCATGGGCATCAAGGTGCTGCCGCCCAATGTGAACGAGTCCGAGGCGAACTTCGCCGCCCAGGGCGACGACGTGATCCTCTTCGGCCTCACGGCCGTGCGGAACGTCGGGCAGAACGTGGTCGAGTCGATCATCAAGTGCCGTAAGGCCAAGGGGAAGTACAGCTCTTTCCCCGACTTCCTCGACAAGGTCGAGGCGGTCGTCTGCAACAAGCGGACCGTCGAGTCCCTGATCAAGGCCGGCGCCTTCGACGAGATGGGCCACACCCGCAAGGGGCTGGTGGCCCAGCACGAACCGATGATCGACAACGTGGTCGCGGTCAAGCGCAAGGAGGCCGAAGGGCAGTTCGACCTCTTCGGCGGCATGGGGGAGGCGGACAGCAGCGAGCCCGGCTTCGGCCTCGACGTCGAGTTCTCCGACGTCGAGTGGGAGAAGTCCTATCTGCTCGCGCAGGAGCGCGAGATGCTCGGACTGTATGTCTCCGACCATCCGCTCTTCGGGATCGAGCATGTGCTCAGTGACAAGGCTGACGCGGCGATCGCCCAGCTCACCGGAGGTGAGCACGCGGACGGAGCGGTCGTCACCATCGGCGGCATCATCTCCGGCCTCCAGCGCAAGATGACCAAGCAGGGCAACGCCTGGGCCATCGCCACCGTGGAGGACCTCGCCGGGTCCATCGAGTGCATGTTCTTCCCGGCCACCTACCAGCTCGTGTCCACCCAGTTGGTCGAGGACACGGTCGTCTTCGTGAAAGGCCGGCTCGACAAGCGCGAGGACGTGCCCCGGCTGGTCGCGATGGAGCTGATGGTCCCCGACCTGTCGAACGCGGGCACCAACGCGCCGGTGGTGATCACCATCCCCACGGTCAAGGTCACCCCGCCCATGATCAGCCGGCTCGGGGAGATCCTCGGCCACCACAAGGGCAACACCGAAGTGCGGATCAAACTGCTGGGCGCCCGCAAGACCACGGTGCTCCGGCTCGACCGGCACCGGGTGCAGCCGGATCCCGCGCTCTTCGGCGACCTGAAGGTGCTGCTGGGTCCGTCCTGCCTGGCGGGCTGAGGGCCCCGGGAACCGTTCAGGGGTGCACCCGGTCTCATCGGGTGCACCCCTCAGACGTTCTCAGACGTTGCCAGGCGTCTCACGCGCCCGGGCGCCCGTCAGGCGTCGGCGTCAGTTGTGGCCGAAGCGCTTCTGGCGGCCCTTGTGCGCCATATCCGTGGGCGCGACCTGGGACGCCCGCTGCTCGACCTGAGCCTCCATCGAGGAGGAGCGGGCCTGCTGTGCGCCCCGCTCGGCGTTCGACGCGGCCGGCTGCTTGCGTTCTCGGTTCTTGTTCTTGGCCATGATGTGCCTCCAATGGGGGGATCCAGAAGCTGGGCCGCCCTCAGCCTCACACACCCGTTCATACGACGCATTTCGGAACATCGCCCTCGGTAATCGGCCCTTGTTTCGGCGCCCATTCACCAATTCGCCACGCCGATGATCCAGTTCCGGACGTCAACCCTCCGGCATTGGGGCAGACTCGAAGCACACCCGAGCACCTTCCGATCCCGAGGTTCCCGAAAGAGGGTGGAACACGTGGACCGCTGCGTCGTCCTGGTGGACGCCGGTTATCTGCTGGGCGCCGCCGCGAGCCTCCTCGCCGGAGAACCTGCCCGATCGCGCATCACCGTCGACCATGCCGCGCTCATCCACGGTCTGCGCGAGCGCGCCGAGGCCGACACGGAACGCCCGCTGCTGCGGATCTACTGGTTCGACGGTGCACCCGACCGAGTCCCCCAACCGGAGCACCGGCGGCTGCGCGTCATGCCCCGGGTGACCGTCCGCCTGGGCGCCCTGACCCGGAGCGACGGCCGTTGGGCGCAGAAGGGCGTGGACGCCGCCATGCACGCCGAGCTCACCGAACTGGCGAGGAACCGTGCCTGCTCGGACATCGTGCTGGTCACCGGTGACGGCGATCTGCTGCCCGGACTGATGTCCGCGAAGGAACACGGAGTCGCCGTCCACCTCTGGGCCGTACAGGCCGCCGACGGCGACTACAACCAGTCCGAGGACCTGGTCGCCGAGGCCGACGAGCGCCGCGTACTCGACCGGACCTGGATCACCCAGGCGGTAAGGGCCAAGGACCTCGGCGGGGTGTGCGCCCCGCCTCCCGCGCCGCGTCCCGAGATCGCCGCGATCCTCTCCGCGCCGCTGCCCGAGGCTGCGCTCGCGGCGGCGGGCGGTGCGGTGGACGACGGCCGCGCGCAGGTCGCGGAGGTGGTGCGGAACGGCTCGTCCGCCGCGGCGGACAGGGCCGTGAACGGGGCGGTCGCGGAGCCCGGTACCGGAGTCAAGGGCGTACCGACCCCCAAGGACCTCGCGGGGCTGCGCGGCCCGGTGGCCTCCGGGCCCACGGCACCGGCGGACCGGACCACCCAGACCGGCGCCACCCTCCGCTGGTCCTCCGACAAGGGCTGGATCGAGCGCCCCGGCGGCAGCACTCTCGGCGAGCCGCCGGAGACCGCGTCCCTGCCCACCCTCGCCCAGCTCACCAGCGCCGAGCAGCGCTGGGCGGACCGCGAGGAGGACATCACCACGGTCGGAGGCGATCCCTACGAGGTCGGACAGGTGTTCGCGCGCCGCTGGATGGAGCGGCTCCCCGACCCGGCCCATGTACAGAAGCTGTCCAGCATGTACCCCCGTATCCCGCACCGCATCGACGGCGAACTGCTTCGGTACGCCGCCCGCTTCGGGCTGCTCGCCCACAAGGACGACCAGATCGACGAGCACGACCGCTATGCGATCCGGGCAGGATTCTGGCGTGAGATCGACGTCCGGGCCGCGGCGGAAGGCGCCCCGGCGCGGGAATAGTTCCCGCCACCCCTTAGGCTCGTCCCTCGTGAGTACGGTGTGCGTGGTGCGGGAACTGGTCAAGACGTACCCGGCCGCGCGCGCCCGGCGCGGGACCCCCGCCACCCCCGAAGTGCGCGCCAACGACGGAATCTCGCTGACGGTGCGGGCAGGGGAGATCTTCGGGCTGCTCGGACCCAACGGCGCGGGCAAGTCGACGCTGGTGCGCCAGCTCACCGGCCTGATGCGCCCGGACTCCGGCGCGGTCGAGATACTGGGCCACGATCTGGTGCGGCATCCCGAGCGAGCCGCACGGCTCATGGGCTACCTCGGCCAGGAGTCCACCGCGCTGGACGAACTGACCGTGGCGCTCGCCGCCGAGACCACCGGACGGCTGCGCGGACTCGGCGTTCGCCAGGCACGGGCCGAGCGCGACGCCGTACTCGGTGAACTGGGGCTGACCCCGCTCGCCGGGCGTCCCCTGAAGAAGCTGTCCGGCGGGCAGCGCCGGCTCGCCTGCTTCGCGGCGGCGCTCGTGGGGGAGAGGCCCGTGCTGGTCCTGGACGAGCCCACCACCGGAATGGACCCCGTCGCCCGGCGCGCCGTCTGGGCCGCGGTCGACCGGCGCCGGGCCGAGCACGGCACGACGGTCCTCCTGGTCACCCACAACGTCATCGAGGCCGAGACGGTGCTGGATCGCGTCGCCGTGCTCGACCGCGGCCGGGTGATCGCCTGCGATACCCCGGCCGGGCTCAAGGAGCGCGTGGCCGGAGAGGTACGGCTGGAGCTGGTGTGGCGTGAGCGACCGCCCCTGGAGGTGCCGGAAGTCGCCGCGCTGCGGGGGTCCGCCCAGGAATCGGGCCGCCGCTGGCTGCTGCGCCTCGCCCCTGAGGAGGCGCGAGCGGCCGTGGCCGCGGTGACCGGTGGCGAGGCGTTCGCCGCTTTGGACGACTTCACGCTGACCACCCCCAGCCTTGAGGACGTGTATCTGGCACTCGGCGGCCACACGGCGAAAGGCCTGGTGAAGGCATGACCCAGGCGCACCGCGTCACCCGTGGCACAGTAGGCCGAGGCCCAGATGGCCGAGGATCAGGCCCGTACGTATCAGACAGGAGCAGCGCCAGGTGAGCATCGTGCCCGCGGAGGCCGTGTCCGCGAACGTGCGGGGCGAGCGGACCGCGACCCACACCGCCCCCGCCGCCGCACCACTCGCGCCACGTGCCCGGCTGCTGCCCGCCCTGGCCGCCGTGTACCGGGCCCAGCTCTCCCGCGCCAGGGTCGCGCGGATTCCGCTGCTGTTCGTCGCCACCTTCCAGTCCGTCGGGATCATGGTCCTGATGCGGGGCGTCGTGGACGGCGGGGACGAGGCACGGGCCGTGGTCGCCGGTTCGTCCGTGCTGGTGGTCGCCTTCGTCGCACTCAACCTGCTCGCCCAGTACTTCGGCCAGCTCAGGGCCGGCGGGGGCCTCGACCACTACGCCACACTGCCCGTGCCGCCCGCCGCGGTGGTGCTGGGCGCGGCCGGAGCGTACGCCTCGTTCACGGTGCCCGGCACGATCGTGACGGCCGCCATCGGCTCGGTGCTGTTCGGACTGCCGCTCACCCATCTCTGGGTGCTGGCCGCCGTGATCCCCCTCGCCGGCGCCGCACTCGCCGGCCTCGGCGCGGCCCTCGGGCTGCTCGCGCCCCGCCAGGAGCTGGCCACCCTGCTGGGCCAGCTCGGTATGTCCGCCGCCCTGCTGCTGGGGGTGCTCCCGGCCGGACGGCTGCCCGGGCTTCTCGCGTACGCCCGCGACCTGCTGCCGTCGACTTACGGGGTCGAGGCCCTGGCACGTACCTTCGACGCCCACCCGCACTGGCCCACCGTGGCCTTGGACCTCGCGGTCTGCGCGGTGGTCGGCGTGGTCTCGCTGTGTGTGGCGACCTGGGCGTACCGGAGGGCTGCCGTCCGCTGAGGACGACCGGGGCGACGGCCGGTGAGGCGCCGCTCAGGGACGTTTGGCACGATGTCCTGGTGACCGCACCCCTGACTCCACCGCATCAGCCCCCGCCCCCGCACGACGCGACCTGGTACGCCCAGCCCGTCTCGCACGGGTACGGAGAGGGACAGGGCATGTGGAGCGAGCTGCGAGCCGCCTTGATCATCCTGCCGGCGGTGGTGCTGTCCGGTGTCGGCCTCGGCCTGCTGTGGCTGTGGCTGGCCCCCCGGGTCGGCCTGGTGGCCACCGCCAACGCGGTGTTCGTCGCCGACACCGAGGGCGAGCAGGCAGCGGGCGCCGACGCCACCTTCACCTTGCTGGCCCTCGGCTTCGGCGCGCTCACCGCCGCGCTGGTCTTCTGGCTCTACCGCCGTGGCGGAGTCGCGATCGTCCTCTCCCTCGCACTGGGCGGACTGCTGGCCTCGGGCCTCGCCTGGCTCCTCGGCTACTGGTTCGGCCCGGAACACGACATCGCCGCCCACGCCCGCGCGGTCGGCGAGGGAGTCCGCTTCGACGCCCCCTTGGAACTGCAATCCCCCGCGGCCCTGCTGGCCTGGCCCTTCGCCGCCATGCTGGTCCACCTGGCCCTGACCGCCCTCTTCGGCCCCCGCGACCCGGAACCGGACGCGCAGTGGCCCCCGCTGACCTAGCTGTACTGCCCAGGCAGGTTGGTCGAGTTTGTGCGACGACACGGTCTGAATCTGGCTGACGACGAAGGCCTCCGGTTGTGGAGTGGAGCTGTCTAG
>NZ_JBHXFA010000164.1:0-14638 GCF_042724175.1 Streptomyces sp. NPDC127084 | reverse complement strand
GCACCAGCGTGTGCGGGGGGACGCCTTCTGCCGTACGACCGGACAGGGGCTGACTACTCGACAGTGACCGACTTCGCCAGGTTGCGCGGCTTGTCGATGTCCCGGCCGAGGGCCAGGGCCGTGTGGTAGGCCAGCAGCTGGAGCGGGATGCCCATGAGGATCGGGTCCAGCTCGTCCTCGTTCTTCGGCACGATCACCGTGTGGTCGGCCTTTTCCTGGTCCTGGTGTGCCACCGCGAGGATCCTGCCGCTACGGGCCTTGATCTCCTCCAGCGCGGCGCGGTTCTTCTCCAGCAGCTCGTCGTCCGGCACGATCGCGATCGTCGGCAGCGCGGGCTCGATCAGCGCCAGCGGGCCGTGCTTCAGCTCGGACGCCGGGTAGGCCTCGGCGTGGATGTACGAGATCTCCTTGAGCTTCAGGGAGGCCTCAAGCGCCACCGGGTAGCCTCGCACCCGGCCGATGAACATCATCGACTTGGCGTCCGCGTACTCGGCCGCGAGCTTCTTGATCTCGTCCTCCGACTCGAGGATCTCGGAGATCTGGGCGGGCAGCTTGCGCAGGCCCTC
Organism: Streptomyces sp. NPDC127084; assembly: GCF_042724175.1. Taxonomy (NCBI): domain Bacteria; kingdom Bacillati; phylum Actinomycetota; class Actinomycetes; order Kitasatosporales; family Streptomycetaceae; genus Streptomyces; species Streptomyces sp. NPDC127084. Next base: position 14,072 of record NZ_JBHXFA010000164.1, on the reverse strand, counting down.
GATGATCCGCTTGCCATCGGCCACCGACAGGTCCCGGATACGGCCCAGGTGAAGCGCGAGCAGCGCGAAGGCGACCACCGTGTTGGTGAAGCACTTCGTCGACACGACGCACACCTCGGGACCAGCGTGCACGTACACACCGCCGTCCGTCTCGCGGGCGATCGCGGAGCCGACCACGTTCACCACTCCCAGGACCCGCGCGCCCTTGCGCTTGAGCTCCTGGACGGCGGCGAGCACGTCGTAGGTCTCACCGGACTGGGAGACGGCGATGTAGAGGGTGTCGGGGTCCACCACCGGGTTGCGGTAGCGGAATTCGGAGGCGGGCTCGGAGTCGGCGGGGATACGGGCCAGGGACTCGATGAGCCCGGCGCCGATCAGACCCGCGTGGTACGAGGTGCCGCAGCCGAGGATCTTGACCCGGCGGATGCCGCGGGCCTCGCGGGCGTCCAGGTTGAGGCCACCGAGGTGCACGGTGGAGAACCGGTCGTCGATACGGCCGCGCAGCACGCGGTCCACCGCGTCGGGCTGCTCGGAGATCTCCTTGTGCATGTACGTGTCGTGGCCGCCCATGTCGTAGGACGCGGCCTCCCACTCGACGGTCTCCGGGGTGGCGGTGGTCCGGGTGCCCGAGGTCGTGTAGGTGCGGAAGTCGTCGGCCTTGAGGGTGGCCATCTCGCCGTCGTTGAGGGTGACGACCTGGCGGGTGTGGGCGACCAGCGCGGCGACGTCGGAGGCGACGAACATCTCCTTCTCGCCGATGCCGAGGACGACCGGCGAGCCGTTGCGCGCGACGACTATGCGGTCGTTGAAGTCGGCGTGCATCACGGCGATGCCGTAGGTGCCCTCGACGACCTTGAGCGCCTCGCGGACCTTCTCCTCCAGGGACTCGGCCTGGGAGCGGGCGATCAGGTGGGTGAGCACCTCGGTGTCGGTTTCGGAGGCGAAGACGACCCCGTCGGCCTCCAGCTTGGCACGCAGCTCCATGGCGTTGTCCACGATGCCGTTGTGGACGACCGCGACCTTGTTCTCGGGGTCCATGTGCGGGTGCGCGTTGTGGTCGCTCGGGACGCCGTGGGTGGCCCAGCGGGTGTGGGCGATACCGGTGGTGCCGGTGAAGCGCTTGGGGACGCGGGCTTCGAGGTCCCGGACCCGGCCCTTGGCCTTGACCAGCTTCAGGCCGGCGGCCTTCGGGCTGGTGATGACCATGCCGGCGGAGTCGTATCCCCGGTACTCAAGCCGCGCCAGGCCTTCCAGCAGCAGCGGCGCGACATCGCGCTTCCCGATGTAACCAACGATTCCGCACATAAAGTCTTTGCCCCTCCAGGTTCGATGGGTGTGGTGCCCGGCCGTCCGGGTGTTCCGCTGTGTCGCGGGTCGGACGCGGACGATCAGCCGTAGACGATCCGGCGCAGCTGCCTGAGCGTGAGCTCGGGCGGTGCCACGGCCCGGTGCCGCAGCTCGGCCGCGATCCGGTCGAAGATCTCCGCGTTCACGGCTCCTCCGGACTGCAGCTCGCGGTGCCGTCGGCGGACGAAGTCCTCCGTGGTCTCGTCGAAGAACGCCAGCACGTCGAGCACCACCCGGACCGCCTCACCGCGCTGGAGCGCGGTGCTGCGCACCAGATGGTCGATGAGGTCCTCATGGGACGACGGGCGGCGATCGAGCACCCGTAGATACTGGAGGGAGACCCATGGTGAACGCAAGATTCCTGCCCGATTCCGGGCAGGAGTTCGCGTGATCAAGGTTACATGCGTTTGAGAACGGCCTGCTTGGCTGCGGCGAACTCCTCGTCGTTCAGTATCCCGGAGTGATGCAACTCACCCAGTTCGCGCAGCCTGCGCAGCAGTACGTCGTGGTCGTCGCCGGTGGTCGCGGGCGACGGATGCGGCGGGGCGTCCCGGGGGACCGGGAGCTGCCGCAGCCGAGCGAGCACGGCCGCCCCGACCACGGCCATCAGCGGGTCCTTGCGGAAGCCCCAGAGCTCCACGGCGAGCGGATCGTACTTCGGCGCCGGGGGCGATGCCGCCAGGGTCGCCCGGAACCGCAGGTAGCCGTTCTCCAGACCGGTCGCCGGCAGCCACTCCACGGCGACGATATCGGCGAGATCCAGTACCCGGGGGCCGCCCGCCGCCTTGGTGTCGTCCGTCTTCCAGTTCCACTCCAGCCGGACCCGCTCGCCGTCGAAGGTGACGGTCCCGTCGCCCGCGCCGACGCTGAGCGGCACGCTTGGGCCGGGCAGCAGGTACGAGTCCACCGGCCCGTCCCCGATTCCGTCGAGCAGCAGCGCGTTGCGGACCTCGTCCACGAAGTACTCGGCGACGCCCGCGCGTTCCGGTGACACGCTCAGTTGGTAAGGGTCGGACGCGTCGTCCAGCCTGCCTCTGGAGATCTCCAGCAGCGGGTCGGCACCCTCGCGTATCCGGAGCTTCAGCAGCCCGGACTTCTTGCCGGGCGCGTACGAGACCCCGGCCAGCGCGCCCAGCGGCACATGGATTTCGCCGAGAGTGCGGCGCAGCAGGCTCACGCCCTTGTCATGGCCGGGCACGATCCGCACCCCCTCGCCGTCGAACGTCCAGGTGCCGCTCTTGTCGATGATTTCCGCCATGCGGGTGATTCTGGCACCGGGCACCCGGATGGTCCGGTTCCGCGGCGCGGCGCGCACACGGAAGTCCGGGGTGCGGGAAGCAGGCGCGCATGCGGCGGGCGCCCGCGGAGGAACTCCAGGGCGCCCAGCGGCGGAAGCGATCTGACTCACGCTCACCAGGCGGGCGACATGAGGGCTGTGAGTGGCCGTGCGCGTGGCTACGACTCGCTGTCGGGTGTCTCGCGCAGGGCGTCCTCGCTCAGACCCTTGCGCCAGTAGCCGACGAAGGTGACCCTGCGCTTGGCCAGCCCGCGGTCGTGCACCAGATGGCGGCGCAGCGCCTTGACCGAAGCCGACTCGCCCGCGATCCAGGCGTACGGGGCCGAGCCCGCGAACTCCGCGGCCCGGACGGCTTCGACGGCAGCCGGAGCGCCTTCGTCCCGTACCAGCCAGGTGACGGTGGCATCGGCCGCGGTGGTGAGCCCGACGCGGTCCCCGGCATGCGGGACCTCGATCCAGACCTGCGCGCGGACACCGGCCGGCAGCCACTCCAGGATGGCCGATGCGGCGGGCAGTGCCGTCTCGTCCGCCCAGATCAGCACCGAGTCGGCATCGTCGGGCAGCCGGAAGCGTACGGCGGTGTTGTCGGCGACCGCGGGACCGAGCACGGTCACCCGGTCTCCGGCGGAGGCCCGCTGCGCCCACCGGCAGGCCGGGCCGCCGTCCTCGTGCACGGCGAAGTCGATGTCCATCTCGCCGTGTTCACCGGTGTCGGGGCGCTGTTCCCGGACCGTGTACGAACGCATCACGGCGCGCTCGCCGGCGGGCATCGCACGCCAGTGGCCGAGCGTGGCGTACATGGCCTCCGTGCTGCTGTCCGCAGGCTCCGGCAGCACGGGAGCGTCCTGCCCGGGATGCGGCAGGAAGAGGGAGAGCGACTGGTCACGGCCTCCGGACGCGAAGTCCGCGAGCGCTTTTCCCTCGAAGGTGACGCGTATCAGCGAGGGGCCGAGCCGCCGCGTCCGTACGACCTGGAGTGGGAAGAAACGGAACGGGGCGGCTGCGGCTGCCGTCATCGTCAGACGACCTTCTTCGCGTTCTCGATCGCCTCGGCCAGGGTCTCCAGCAACGGGACGCACTTGTCGTAGGAGAGGATGGGCTCAGGGGTGCGGGGGATGATCTGACCGGCCTTGACCGCGGGAAGCTGCTTCCAGGTCGGCTTCGACTTGTCCAGGACGGACGGCTGGATGGTCGCCGAGCGGTCGTCCATCATGATGATGTCCGCTGGGTACTTGTCGACGTTCTCCCAGCTCAGGTTCTCGAACCAGCCGCCGCTGGCCTTCTTGGCCTCCTCCGGCGGTTCGACGAAGTTCACGCCGAGGGCCTTGAAGTACTCGAGGTCGATGGAGAGGTCCGTGCCGGAGACGTAGAAGATGGTCTCGGCGGCGGAGCCGACGAGGACCTTGATGTTCGGCTTGGACTTGGCCGCCGCGCGCAGCCGCTCGGCCGCCGCCTCGAACCGCTTCTTCGCCTCGGTGACCTTGGCGGCCTGCACGTCGGCGCCGAGTGACTTCGCCAGCTCCAGCATCCGGCCCAGCGACTCGGGCATCTGGCGGTCGTACACCGAGATGCCGACGCTCGGAGCGAGCTTGAGGATCTTGTCCTTGGACTCCTCCGGGACGTACCACAGCGTGCCCGAGTCGTCGAACAGAGTGGAGATCAGGACGTCGGGAGCGAGTGCCGCGTACTTCTCGACGCTGAACTCGTTCCACACGTTGCCGATCACCGTCAGCTTGCTGACGTCCATGTCGCCGGCCTGGATGTCGGCCTTGCCGTCCTTGGTCTTCGTCGGTCCGAAGACGCCCTTGCACTCGATGCCGTAGTCGTACAGGGCGGCGGCGACACCGGTGAACGCGACGATGTTCGCCGGGGACTTGGGCGTCTTGGCCGTCTGGCCGCGGTCGTCCTTGAACTCCCAGGGGCCGGACTTCTTGGCGTCCGAGGCCGTGCCGCCCTTCTTCTTGTCGTCACCGCACGCGGTGAGGGCGGCGCCGAGTCCTATGACGCCGCCTGCGGTGAGGACGCCGCGGCGAGTGAGCTGGGAAGCGCGGACGTTGGGCATGGAGTATCTGCTTTCTTGCGAACAGGGCCGCCAGCGACCAAGGAGTGTGAGGTTAGCCTAACCTCACACGATGTCTGGCTGAAAGGCCCCTTGTAACGCTTCGTGATCGAGGTCACGTGGGGACACCCGGAATGGAGGGGCGTGTTCGCCGCCTGGGATCGAACCGTGACGCGGAGTCCGGCACCCTGCTGCCCGCCATGTTGTCCCGCGCAAAGCTCACGGAGTTCTGCGGGGGTTCGCCGACTCACTCCGGGCGCGTGCCGGGGCCGAGGCCCGGATGGAGAGCACTTTCCTGGCCAACCTGGAAGAGGGGCCTGAGCAGTTCACGATGGCATCCTCCGGCTTGATCCCCCTGGGTTTCCTGGTCGCATTCCTGTTTCTGACGTTGCGGTGCGTGCGCATGCTTTCGTCACGTCGTGTCACAGGCCCCACGAGGCGGGCATGGCAATGGGCCGCAGGTGCGCTCGTGAGCGTGCCCGTCTGCCTTCTCGTCTACGCGGCGGGGGCGACATCCGGCTTCGCGCAGACCGGGAAAGCCTGTGCCGCGGCCGCCGGAAGGTCGGCGTCCGCACGGCCGGACTCGATCACTGAGGGCGCGTTCCCGCTGTCCCTGGCATGTCGCTGGAACGACGGGACCGCGGTCGAGCTGGTGCCCGGCTGGATCAACCCGGCACTCTGCACCAGCATGGCGACCATCGTCTTCTGCTCGGTCCTGGCCGTCTGCACGGCGCTCAAACGGAAGCAGGAACCTGGCCATGAGTGATCCGGTGGCGACGGTGTCGCGGCGGACCGTCGACGCTTCCGGAACGCCTCGAGGGCTCGTCCTGCGCCGACCTGAGCCCGGTGTCCCCGAAAGGTCGCTACGGGGACACCGGACGTGTCCGGTGGGCGGTCCGGACGGGGCAGGTCGGCCCGGAACGGGCAGGGTCAGCCCGTGAGGCCCAACTCCCGGGCGATCAGCATCCGCTGGACCTCGCTGGTGCCCTCGCCGATCTCCAGGATCTTGGAGTCACGCCACATCCTGGCCACCGGGTACTCGTTCATGAACCCGTAGCCGCCATGGATCTGGGTGGCCTCGCGGGCGTTGTCCACCGCGACCGTCGAGGAGTACAGCTTCGCCAGTGCCGCCTCCTTCTTGAACGGCTCACCGTGGACGAGACGGGATGCCGCGTCGCGCCAGCCGATCCGGGCCATGTGCGCCCGCATCTCCATGTCGGCGATCTTGAACTGTATGGCCTGGTTGCCGCCGATCGGGCGGCCGAAGGCATGCCGCTCCTTGGCGTACTTCACCGACTCGTCCACACAGCCCTGGGCCAGGCCCGTGGCGAGTGCGGCGATCGCGATCCGGCCCTCGTCGAGGATGCGCAGGAACTGGGCGTAGCCGCGGCCCTCCTCGCCGAGCAGGTTGGCGAACGGCACCCGGACATCGGCGAACGACAGCTCGCGGGTGTCCGACGCGTTCCACCCCACCTTGGAGTAGGGGGCGGCGACGGTGAACCCGGGAGTGCCGGAGGGCACGATGATCGAGGAGATCAGCGGCTTGCCCTCGGGGGTGCGGCCGGTGACCGCGGTGACCGTGACCAGGCCCGTGATGTCCGTGCCGGAGTTGGTGATGAAGCACTTGGAGCCGTTGATCACCCACTCGCCGGTGCTCTCGTCGCGCACGGCGGTGGTCTTGGTGCCGCCCGCGTCGGACCCCGCGTCGGGCTCGGTGAGGCCGAAGGCGCCGAGCATCTCACCGGAGCACAGCCGCGGCAGCCACTCGCGCTTCTGCTCCTCGGTGCCGAAGCGGTAGACCGGCATCGCGCCCAGCGAGACCCCGGCCTCCAGGGTGATCGCCACTGACGAGTCGACCCGGGCGAGCTCCTCCAGGGCGATTCCGAGGGCGAGGTAGTCGCCGCCCATGCCGCCGTACTCCTCGGGGAACGGCAGCCCGAACAGGCCCATACGGCCCATCTCGCGGACGATCTCATAGGGGAACTCATGCCGCTCGTAGAAGTCGCCGATCTTCGGGGCGACCACATCGTGGGCGAACTCCTCGACGGTGCGCCGGAGTTCCTCGTGTTCGGAGGAGAGACGGTGGTCGAGCGACATGGCTAGGACTCCTTGGGGGAGAGGGCACGCAGGGTGCGGGAAGGACTGGGCCGGCCCAGTTGCCCGGCCATCCAGGTGCTGGTGGCGCTGAGCCGGTCGAGATCGACCCCGGTCTCGATACCGAGGCCGTGGAGCATCCACACGAGGTCTTCGGTGGCGAGGTTTCCGGTGGCGCTCTTCGCGTACGGGCAGCCGCCGAGGCCGCCCGCCGAGGCGTCGACCGTGGTGACGCCGTGCTCCAGTGCCGCGAAGGTGTTGGCCAGCGCCTGGCCGTAGGTGTCGTGGAAGTGCACCCCGATGGCGGTGGTGGGCACACCCTCCTCGTTGAGCCGGGCGAGCAGGGCGAGCACATGGCCGGGTGTCGCCACACCGATGGTGTCCCCGAGGCTCAGCTCGTCGCAGCCCAGGTCCATCAGCTGCTTGGCGACCCGGACCACCTGGTGGATGGGCACCTTGCCCTCCCAGGGGTCGCCGAAGCACATCGAGAGGTAGCCCCGCACATGGACCTTGTCGTCCTTCGCACGGGCCACCACGGGCTCGAACATGGCCAGTGACCCGGCGACCGTCCGGTTGAGGTTGCGGGCCGCGAACGTCTCCGTCGCCGACGCGAACACCGCGATCCTGCGCGCCCCCAGAGCCAGGGCGCGCTCCAGCCCGCGCTCGTTCGGTACGAGCACGGGCAGCGCCACCCCGTCGCCGAGCCCGCCGAGGCGGGGAAACAGGTCCTCGGCGTCCGCGAGCTGGGGCACCCACTTCGGGTGTACGAAGCTGGTGGCCTCGATGGTGGTCAGGCCCGCCTCCGCGAGCCGGCGGATGAACTCCGCCTTCACCTCGGTCGGGACGACCCCCTTCTCGTTCTGGAGGCCGTCACGCGCGCCCACCTCATGGATGCGCACCCGTGGCGGGAGCTCCGGGACGGGCACCTCCATCGGCAGTCCGTCAGTCATCGCCCGCCTCCTCGGCTCCGTCCTCGTGCGGGGCCACCACGGCGAGCACCTGATCCATGGCGACGGTGGCGCCCGGGGTGACGTCCAGCTCGGTGACCGTGCCGGCGTGCGGGGCGGAGATGACGTGCTCCATCTTCATCGCCTCGACCACCAGCAGGCTCTGGCCTGCCTCGACCAGGTCACCGACGGAGACCTTGACCACCGTCACGGTGCCCGGCATCGGTGCCGCCAGAGTGTCCGCGCCCTGGCGCGCCGAGCCGCTGAGCGAGGCCTCCACCGGGTCGTGGTGCAGCACATGCCAGGAGTCGCCGTCCCGGCCGAGCCAACTCCCCTCCGGGCCGGTCGCGTACCGGAAGGTGTGGGTGAGCCCGTCGACCTCGACGGTGACGGTGCCCGACCGGTCCCGTGCTCCGCCGCCAGCCGCGGCGAGCCCGGCCCGGGTGTCCGTGCGCACCCGGCGCACCGGTTTCGCGGGTGCGTCGCCCACGGTGCACGCAGCTCCCGCCGCCGTTCCGCTCATCCGCACCGCCACCGGGTCCTGGCCGGGCACCCGGAAGTGGTGGACGGTCGCGGCCGGTTCACCACCCAGGCGCCAGCCACTGGGGACCGAGAAGGGGTCGACCCAGCCGCCCGACGCCCCGGGCGGAGCGGGCTGCCGCAGCAGTGCCGCCGCCGCGTACACCTCGTCCGGCACCCCGTCGGGCACGAGGCCGTCCGCGTCCCGCTCGACGAGTCCCGTGTCCATCTCGCCCGAGACCACATCCGGGTGGTCAAGGAGCCGGCGCAGGAAGCCCGCGTTCGTCGGCACGCCGAGAGTGACCGTGTCCGCCAGGGCAGCGCGTAGCTTGCGCAGGGCGGTCCGGCGGTCGGGGCCGTAGGCGATGACCTTCGACAGCATCGGGTCGTACAGGCTGGACACCTCGGTGCCCTCGCTGAGTCCCGAGTCGGTGCGCAGGCCGTTGCCCTGCGGCTCGTGGAGCGCCAGCACCGTGCCACCGGACGGCAGGAAGCCGCGCGCCGGGTCCTCCGCGCAGATCCGGGCCTCGACGGCATGGCCGGTGAGCCGGACGTCCTCCTGGGTGAAGGAGAGCCGCTCGCCCGCCGCCACCCGCAGCTGCCACTCCACCAGGTCCAGACCGGTGATCAGCTCGGTGACCGGGTGCTCCACCTGGAGGCGGGTGTTCATCTCCATGAAGTAGTAGGCCGACGGGTCACCGCCCGGGACGATGAACTCCACCGTGCCCGCGCCCCGGTAGCCGCAGGAGCGCGCCGCCTGCACCGCGGCCTCGCCCATGTCGGCCCGGATCGCCTCGTCCAGCAGGACGGACGGCGCCTCCTCGATGATCTTCTGGTGGCGGCGCTGGAGCGAGCACTCGCGCTCGCCCAGGTGCACCACGTTGCCGTGCCCGTCCGCGAGCACCTGGATCTCGATATGCCGGGGGCGGTCGATCCACCGCTCCACCAGCAGGGTGTCATCGCCGAACGACGCCCGCGCCTCGCGCCGCGCCGCCGCGATCTCCTCGAGCAGCGCCGACTCGACCCGGGTGAGCCGCATACCCTTGCCGCCGCCGCCCGCCGACGGCTTCAGCAGCACCGGCATCCCGATCTCGCGGGCCGCCTCGGCGAGCTGCTCGTCCGTCAGCCCGGACCCGGACGAGCCGGGCACCACCGGCACCCCGGCCTTGCGGACGGTCTCCTTGGCGCGGATCTTGTCGCCCATCAGCGAGATCGCCTGCGCGGGCGGGCCGATGAAGACCAGCCCCGCGTCCTCACAGGCCTGGGCGAACGCCGCGTTCTCCGCGAGGAAGCCATAGCCGGGGTGGACGGCCTGGGCGCCGCTGAGCCGCGCGGCGTCCAGCAGCCGCTTCACCGAGAGATAGCTCTCCGCCGCCGGAGCCGGACCGAGCCGTACCGCGGTGTCGGCCTCCCGGACATGGCGGGCGTCGGCGTCGGCGTCGCTGAAGACGGCGACCGAACGCACCCCCATGGCGCGCAGTGTCCGGATGACGCGAACCGCGATCTCGCCGCGGTTGGCGACCAGAACCGTGTCGAACATCGTCTGTCCCTTGAAGTCCACAGCAGTCCCTCAGTCCCTCACATCCGGAAGACGCCGAACTGGGGGTCACCCAGGGGCGCGTTGGCACAGGCGGTCAGGGCCAGACCCAGCACCTGCCGGGTCTCCAGCGGGTCGATCACCCCGTCGTCCCACAGCCGGGCCGTCGCGTAGTACGCGTTGCCCTGCTCCTCGTACTGGGCGCGGATGGGGGCCTTGAAGGCCTCCTCCTCATCAGCGGCCCACTCGTCCCCGCGGCCCTCGATCTGGTCGCGCTTGACCGTCGCCAGCACCGACGCGGCCTGCTCGCCGCCCATCACGGAGATCTTGGCGTTCGGCCACATCCACAGGAAGCGGGGGGAGTAGGCACGGCCGCACATCGAGTAGTTGCCCGCCCCGTACGAGCCGCCGATGACGACCGTCAGCTTGGGAACCCGGGTGCAGGCCACGGCCGTGACCATCTTGGCGCCGTGCTTGGCGATGCCCCCGTGCTCGTAGTCCTTGCCGACCATGAAGCCCGAGATGTTCTGGAGGAACAGCAGGGGGATTCCGCGCTGGTCGCACAGCTCGATGAAGTGCGCGCCCTTCTGGGCGGACTCGGCGAACAGGATGCCGTTGTTGGCCACGATGCCGACCTGATGGCCGTGGATCCGGGCGAACCCGGTGACCAGGGTCTGCCCGAACTCGGACTTGAACTCCGCGAACCGGGAGCCGTCCACGATCCGCGCGATGACCTCGCGCACGTCGTACGGCGTGCGCGAGTCCGCCGGGACCACTCCGTACAGGCCGAACGGGTCGGCCTTCGGCTCCTCGGCCGCTTCCACGGACCAGGGCAGCGGCCCGCGCTCGGGCAGGGTCGCCACGATGTTCCGCACGATCCGCAGGGCGTGGGCGTCGTCCTCGGCAAGATGGTCCGTCACCCCGGAGATCCGGGAGTGCACCTCACCGCCGCCGAGCTCCTCGGCCGTGACCACCTCACCCGTCGCCGCCTTCACCAGCGGCGGTCCGCCCAGGAAGATCGTGCCCTGGTCCCGTACGATCACGGCCTCGTCGCTCATCGCCGGGACGTACGCGCCGCCCGCGGTGCAGGAGCCCATCACCGCCGCGATCTGCGGAATACGCGCACCCGAGAGCCGAGCCTGGTTGTAGAAGATCCGGCCGAAGTGCTCACGGTCCGGGAAGACCTCGTCCTGCATCGGCAGGAAGGCGCCGCCCGAGTCGACCAGATAGACGCACGGCAGACGGTTCTCCAGCGCCACTTCCTGGGCGCGCAGATGTTTCTTCACCGTCATCGGGTAGTACGTGCCGCCCTTGACCGTGGCGTCGTTGGCCACGACCACCACCTCACGGCCGCTGACCCGACCGATACCGGCGATCACCCCGGCCGCCGGGGCCTGGCCGCCGTACATCCCGTCGGCCGCGAGCGGGGCCAGCTCCAGGAAGGGCGAGCCCGGGTCCAGGAGCGTGTCCACCCGGTCGCGCGGCAGCAGCTTCCCGCGCGCGGTGTGCCGTGCGCGGGCCTTCTCGCCGCCGCCCAGCCTGGCCGCGGCCAGCTTCGCGCGCAGCGTGTCGGTGAGCTCGCGGTGCGCCGCCTCATTGGCCTGCCAGGCCTCGGACGCGGGATCTGCCGCACTCGCCAGCACAGGTGCCTGCTGCATCGGTCCAGCCTCTCCTTGTTAATGAGCGTTAACCGATCCTCTTCAGGTTAACGAGCGCTAACCGCCCTGTCTAGAATCAGTTGTATGAGCACCAGGACCGACGCCCCGACCCGGCGCGAGCAGATCCTCAAGGAAGCTGCCCGGCTCTTCGCCGAGCGCGGTTTCCACGGGGTCGGCGTGGACGAGATAGGGGCGGCTGTCGGTATCAGCGGCCCCGGGCTCTACCGTCACTTCCCCGGCAAGGACGCGATGCTCGCCGAGCTGCTGGTCGGGATTTCCGGCCGGCTGCTGGAGGGCGGCAGACGCCGGGTCGCCGAGGCGGGCGGTACGGAGGGCGCGGGAGGCATGGCAGGCGCGAGTGGAGCCCCGGAGAAGGTGCTCGCCTCGCTGATCGACGGGCATATCGACTTCGCCCTCGACGACCGCCCGCTGATCACCCTGCACGACCGCGAGCTCGACCGGTTGCGCGACAGCGACCGCAAGCTGGTGCGCCAGCTCCAGCGCCAGTACGTCGAGCTCTGGGTGGACGTGGTGCGCGAGCTCCACCCGGAGATCCCCGAGGCCCAGGCGCGGGCGGCGGTGCACGCTGTGTTCGGGCTGCTGAACTCCACCCCGCACCTCGGCTCGTACGGAAACGGGCTGCTGGGGCGCACCGCGATGGAGGACCTGCTGCGCAAGCTGGCGCACGGGGCCTTCGCGTCGCTGTCGGCGTAACCGCCACCGCAGGCGTGACATGCGCCGGCGTGGGCGTCCTGGCTCCATAGCGCCCCCGTGTACGCGGCGCCCGCCGCATTCGCGGCGGACGCGCTGCGGGACGTACGGCACGCTCCGCACACCTGACGGCACAATGGGCACATGCCGATACCGAACCGCGCCGCTCTTGTCGACCACCTCGTCCGCACCCGTATCGCCGGAGACGTCGCCACGCCCCGCGACAACAACCTCTCCCACTACCGCAAGCTGGCCAACGGCGACCGCCACTACTGGCTGGGGCTCGAACTCGGCGACCGCTGGACCGACGAGCAGGACGTGCTCGCCGTCATGGCCGAGCGCTGCGGCGTCATCGACGATCCCCAGCACCGGTTCGGGCAGGACACCATCGACCCCGAGCTGACCGTGGACGCGCTCGACCGTATGGCGGCGCGGCTGAAGGAGGCCGCCGCCGCGAGACAGTCCGTGCTCTTCGCCACCGGGCACCCCGGCGGGCTGCTCGATGTGCACCGGCAGACCGCGGACGCGCTGCGGGCCGCGGGCTGCGAGATCGTGCGGATCCCGGCGGGACTCACGGCGGACGAGGGCATGGTCTTCCAGTTCGCCGACGTCGCCATGCTGGAGCGCGGAGCCACCCTGTGGCACACCCACTCGCCCGAACCGATGGCCGCGATCCTGGACGGGCTGCACCGGGCGGGCCGGCCCCAGCCGGACCTCGTGGTGGCGGACCACGGCTGGGCGGGCTGTGCGGGCCAGCGCGGGATCGACGCCGTGGGTTACGCCGACTGCAACGACCCGGCGCTGTTCATCGGCGAGGCGGAGGGCACCCTCCAGGTGACGGTCCCGCTGGACGACCATGTCACGGACCCGCGTTTCTACGACCCGATGACGGCGTACCTCCTCAACGCGGCAGGACTCCTCTGACCAGCCCTCCGCGACGGTGCGCTCGCCCTCGCCATGAGGTGAGGGTATGTCTGTTGTGGCGGTAGCGCCCGGTATGCCCGACCGCACCGCCAGGCTCTGGCAGGCGGGCAGGCGGGCAGGCGGGCAGGCGGGCAGGCGGTGAGGATGTGGCGGACTACGTCCTGGTCCACGGGGCCATGCATGGCGGCTGGTGCTGGGGCCCGGTGCGCGAGCTGCTCACCCGGCGGGGGCACCGGGTGTTCACCCCCAGTCTGACCGGCCAGGGCGAGCGCCACCGCGAGCTGGCACCCGGGGTGGGCGTCGCCACTCACACCGATGACCTGGTGGATCTCATCTGGTACGAGGACCTCGGCGACGTCCGCCTAGTCCTGCACAGCTACGCCGGCATCCTGGCCGGGCCGGTCGCGGAACGCGCGTCCGGCCGGCTGGCGGCCGTGGTGCTCGCGGGTGGCTTCCTGGTCCGGCCGGGTGAGTGCCTGCTGGACGTCGAGCCGCCCGAGGTCGCGCTCCGCTACCGCGAGCTGGTCGCTCAGCGGGGCGAGGGCTGGTATCTGCCCGCCGACGCCTCGTATCTCACCCAGTGGGGCGTACGGGACGAGCGGCTGCGGGCCTGGGCGGGACCCCGGCTCACCGACTTCCCGTTCCGCTGCCAGACGGATCCCGTCCGGTTCGACCCGCGTCCGCTCGCGGCCTTGCGCCGGGTCTACGTGCGGCACACCGAACCGCCGCTGCCGAGCCTTGACGCCTCACTCGCGGCGGCCCGTTCGGACGGCTGGGAGATCCGCACCATCGCGTGCGGTCACGACATGATGCTGGAGGCCCCGGAGGAGACCGCCCGGATCATCGCGGTCTAGTGCCGCGTCAGGCAAGGTTTGCCCGTCAAGGAGCGGCATCCGGTGCATGGGCCCCCTTTCCAGGCCCGCAGGGGCCGAGGGGGTGGGGCCTCCCCAGGCCCGCAGGGGGCCGACGGGGGTGGGGC
>NZ_JBHXFA010000163.1:3673-14670 GCF_042724175.1 Streptomyces sp. NPDC127084 | reverse complement strand
CCGCCACCACGATCTTCGCGCTGGTGGTTGAGCGGGCTGCACCGCCGCTAGAGCTTGCGAAGTCCACTGAGCACCCTTTCGAGCAGTGTCACGTCCGGCGTACCGCCGGCCTCTCCGTTGCCCGGCTGGTGGATCGCCACCATGCCGGCCTCCGCCAGGTCCGCGACCAGGATCCGCGCTACACCCAGCGGCATCGACAGCAGCGCCGAGACCTCTGCCACCGACTTGACCTCGCGGCACAGGTGGCAGATCCGCTGGTGCTCGGGCAGCAGGGACGACATCCGCGCGGGATCGGCCGTGGTGCTGACCAGCGCCTCGATGGCGAGCTGGTAACGCGGCCGGGTCCGGCCGCCGGTCATCGCGTAAGGACGCACCAGCGGCTGGTCGCCCTCAGGTCCGTAGTCGGTGTCCACGGGGACACCGTACGGATCGTGAGAGGCGGGGGGCGGGGTCATGAATCCTCCGGGCGTGACATGACAGCAAGTGGTCGGCTGTGCCGTCTGACTGGGCCGGTGGGGGGGCCGGTCGGGGCGGCCGGGCGGTATAGGTGATGGAAAACGGCGGGCCGGGAGCGCGTACCTGGGGGCGTACATCCCTCACGGCCTGGCGGGCTCTAGTGCAGCAGGCTCCCCTGGAGTTCGGCGCGCAGGTCCGGGGTGAGGACCGTGCCCGCGCGGTCGACCAGGAGTGCCATCTCGTAGCCCACGAGGCCGATGTCGGCGTCCGGGTGGGCGAGTACGGCCAGTGAAGAGCCGTCCGAGATCGACATGATGAAGAGGAAGCCGCGCTCCATCTCCACCACCGTCTGGTTGACCGGGCCGCCTTCGAAGATGCGGGAGGCACCCGCCGTCAGCGAGGTGAGTCCGGACGCGACGGCCGCCAACTGGTCGGCACGGTCGCGCGGGAATCCCTCGGACATCGCCAGCAGGAGTCCGTCGGCGGAGACCACCACCGTGTGGGACACCCCGGGGGTGTTGTCCACGAAGTTGGTGATCAACCAGTTCAGATTCTGCGCCGCCTGGCTCATCGGGCTCACACTAACGCTCCTGCTGGTGACTGGGGCCGAGATCGAAGCTTCCGGTGTTACCGGAGCCGCCCGCCTGCCGACCCTGTTGGATACCGCGGCGGAGATTGGTCAGTCGGCCCCGCACGTCGTCGGGGGCGCGGGACACCTGCGGACCGGCGGCCTGCTGAGGTGCCTCCTGCGCGGTGCCCGGGACCAGGTTGGCGCGCGGCACCCGCCGGGGAAGGCCCGACGTGGTGATCCCTCCGGCGGCGGGCTTGCGTACCCGCTCGGCCTGGCGGACCAGCTCGTCGTTGGGCGAGCTGCGCCACTCGGAACCCGCACCGGAACCGCTCACCTCGCCGGACTGGGCGGGGTAGCCGCCCTGGCCGGCCTGGTTGGCCGGCGGCGAGGCAGGCTCGGCCGCAGGACGACGCGGCGGCACCGGCTGCGCCGGGCGCCCGGTGGACTGCTGGGGTACGGCGGGCTGCCGACCGGCGCCGCTCGGGGCGCTGCCGCGCTGTCCGCCGGCGTCCTGGCCGTGCCGGGCGGCCTGCGCACCGCCGCCGTGGAACCAGTTGGTCTCCAGCGTGTCGTACAGCGGCGTACGGCCGTCGCCGGGACCGGTCGCCGGTGGCAGGGCCTCGGGCTGCGGCTGGGCCGGCAGGCTCGCCGCGGGCTGGCGCGGCGGCGTGTAGCCACCGGTGTCCCGGCCCCGCTGCTGCGGGGCCGCAGGGCTCTGCCGGCCCTGGACCGGGGGACGCTGCTCGTAGTCGGGTCGGGCGAACTGGCCGGTGGCAGCGGGGTCCTGGGTGCCGGGACGCTGCTGGCCGTAGCCGGGGCGCGCGTACTGCCCGGTGCTCTCGTGCTCCTCGTGGCCGCGGGGGGCGTCCAGCGGAGGACGCTGCGGGCCGGACGGCTGCTCGCCGCCCCAGCTCACGGGCTGGGGACGGGTCGGCTGGCCGCCGCCCCCCGGCAGCTCGGCGCGCGGGGCACCGCTCTGCGGCAGACGGCGTCCGCGGTCGTCACCGGCCTGGGCATCCTGCGGGAAGCCGCCACGGCCACGGTCGGGCCCCGGGTTGTGCCCGGCGAAGCCGCCCTGCTCGGGCCGGCCGCCCTGGCGGGGCTCGCCGCGGTCCTGACCAGCCGGTCCGGTCGGACGGCCACGGCCGCTGTCAGCGCCGAACGCGCTGACCGGTGCGCCGCCCTGGCGTGCGGAGTCCTGCTGGGGACCGCCCTGCTGGGGTACCTGCGGGCCACCCTGCTGGGGACCGCCCGGGAGCGGCGCGCCGCCACGGCCGGGCAGCGCGGGACGCGCGCCGCCGCCGCCGCCGGAGACCTGCCCGCGCGGGGTGATGGCGCCGAGCCGCCCACCAGGCGCACCGCTGCCACCCGGACGGCGGTTGCCGCCACCCTGGCCCTGGCCGGGGCCCTGCGCGGCAGGGGCACCGCCCGGCCCGCCGGTACCCGGCTTGGCCGGGGCCTTCTTGCCGCCCTGGGCGACGTCGACGGGCAGCATGACCAGCGCGGTCGTACCACCGGAGTCGGACGGACGGAGCTGGATACGGATGCCGTGCCGCAGGGAGAGGCGGCCGACCACGAACAGACCCATCCGGCGGGACACCGAGACGTCCACGGTCGGCGGGGACGCCAGCCGCTCGTTGATCGCGGCGAGGTCCTCGGGGGAGAGGCCGATGCCGGTGTCGTGGATCTCGACCAGGACGCGGCCGTCGGGCAGCGCGTGACCGGTGACCCGGACCTTGGTCTGCGGGGAGGAGAACGACGTGGCGTTCTCCAGCAGCTCGGCGAGCAGGTGCACCAGGTCGTTGACGACACGGCCGGCGACCTCGGTCGCGGGCACGGCGGCCAGTTCGATGCGCTCGTACTGCTCCACCTCGGAGGCGGCGGCACGGAGCACGTCGACCAGCGGGACGGGCCTGGTCCAGCGGCGGCCCGGCTCCTCACCGGCGAGGACGAGGAGGTTCTCGCCGTTACGGCGCATACGGGTCGCGAGGTGGTCCAGCTTGAAGAGCGAGGACAGCTGGTCCGGGTCGGCCTCGCGGGACTCCAGCTCGGATATCAGGGACAGCTGACGCTGGATGAGACCCTGCGAGCGGCGCGACAGGTTGGTGAACATCGCGTTGACGTTGCCCCGCAGCAGGGCCTGCTCGGCGGCGAGGCGGACCGCCTCGCGGTGCACGTCGTCGAAGGCCGCGGCCACCTTGCCGATCTCGTCCCGGGAGTGCACGCCGACGGACTCGACCTTGGTGTCGACGTCCTGCGGGTCGGCCTCGGAGAGCTGCTTGACGAGCTGGGGCAGACGGTCCTGGGCGACCTTGGTGGCGGTGTCCTGGAGCCGGCGCAGCGAGCGGATCATGGACCGGGCCACGACGAAGGCGCCGACGAGCGACACACCGAGGACGAGCAGGATCAGCGCACCGTTGATGAGGGCGACCTGCTGAGACTCCTGCTTCAGCTCGCGGGCCCTGGTCTCCATCTGGCCGAGGAGGGTCTCCTCGATCTGGTTCATCGCCTGGAGCTTGGTGTCGGCCTGGTCGGTCCAGTTCAGATAGCCGCGGGGCCGGTCCTTGATGGCGCCGTTCTTGCGCAGCACCTGGGCGGCGTACTCGTCGGCCTTCGCGATCTCGGAGTTGCCGGTCTTCAGCGTGCGGAGCAGGTCCTGGGCGTTCTCGCCGTACGAGGAGTAGATGTTGGAGAACGTGCGGATCTCGGCCGCCTCGCCCGTCCTGGCGTCGAAGCCGAGGAGGCGGTCGTTCTCGTTCATGTCCGGCGTTCCGGACGCGTTCTTGGGGAGCGAGGCGGCGATCACGGCACGCTGGATCGACGCGTATTCCTTCGCGGACGAGAACGCGGCCAGCGCACGGGTCCGGTCGATCATGTCCGGGTTGCTGGTCGCCTGGGCCATGTCCTGGGACAGGCTGAGCAGCAGGTTGATCAGACGGCTGTATCCCGCCACCGTGCCGGAGACATTGCCGTCCCGGTACGCCGCCTTGCGCAGGTCGCCGATGGAGTGCACCTGCTGGGCGATCTGCGAGACGTTGGAGTCGATGCTCTTCAGCGCCTGGTCGCCGCTGTCCTCGGGGATGTCGCTGACGGCGTCGAGGAAGGCCAGCTGCTTCTGGTCCGTGACCTGCCGCGGCCGGATGATGTCGTAGTCCGAGTCGGGGGACGAACCGTTCCTGATGGGGCCGGCCGCGTGGTCGCGCTCGTTCTGGAGCGCCTCGGCGAGAGCGGTGGCGTCACGGGTCAGGTCGGTCAGCAGCTGCATGTGCTCGAGCTGCTCGATCTCGTTCATGGACTCGTTGATACGGAGCCCACCGAGCGTGGTCGCCGCGACGACGGGCAGTGTGAGCAGGGAGACCAGTCGCGTGCTGATGCGCCAGTTGCGCAGGGCTATCCGCGAGCCGGTGTCGGTGGGGCCTTTGCCCTTGGGCTTCGGCGCGGCCGGCTCGGGGCCGTCCTGAGCCGGGCCGGGCCGGGCACCGCCCTGTGCGGCGCCGGAGCGCGCACCGCGGTCGCCGCCTTCGCCCACCGGGTGCTGGGCCTGGTTGTGGGTGTGCCGGGGCGCGGACCCGCGGTCGTTTCCGCCGCGCGGCTCCTGTTCAGATGCAGCTTCCCCGTGGCCCTGGCGGGCCTGGGGACGCCCCATGCCATCTTTCTTGAAACGTCCCTGCACTAGCGTCGCAACCTCTGGACCAGGCGCCCCTCCGCGGACGGCGGGGCGGTGTCGGCGTGGCGGGGCGCTTCGGCGCGCCCCCGATGATGGGTTCGGTGGTGACCGGCGCTTCTCCCCTTCTCCGCCGCCACTCGGCGCGTTGTCGCGCCCCTTGTGCGCCGGATTGAACATGCGGCGGTGCGTGGAATTCCAGCACAGTGCCCGGATCTGCAACAAGGCCCTGTATCGGGCTGTGACCTGAGTGACCTGATGTAGCGGGTGTGTCACAAGCCGTAGAAAGCGATCGCGGAGGAAAGGGACGTTTGCTTACGAGTCGCTTACGGGTGGGGGGTGTCCCAGTCGCGATGATCAGGAGCGGAATGGCAGATTCAGTGTCGTAATGTCCGTTTCTGGGCGGTGATTAAGTTGCCAATTTGCAGTCCGAAATGACCGAATTCACCGAGAGTTCGTGAGCAAACTCACACGTAACCTACAGTCGAATCCGCGCTTTCCCCGAGAATCGGCTGTCTAGCCTTTGGCTTTACACGGACACCCCGACCGACAAGGGCCGACGCACGCGATGAAGACCATGATGTTCCGCACCATAGCCAACCCCCGGCGCACCACCCTGGTGAACCTCCAGGACGCCGGAGAGCTGAGCCCCGAGACCCAGCCGGAGCATTCGGTCGACCTTCCGACCCGTACGGCCAACCCCCGCCGCACCACCCTGATCGACGCCCCCACCGCGCCGTAAGGCACAGTCGGCGGGCCGCGGCCCGCCCGGGCGCGGTGAGCGGTAATGCGGCAGGCCGGGTGCCTGCGCCGCGTTAGCCTGGAGCGTCAGACTCCAGCCAGCGGAAACGTGAGGGGCGCAAGGCACCCGTGCGCATCGCCAGATTCTCCATCGACGGCAATGTCGCCTTCGGCGCGGTCGAGGGCGACGGGACCGGCGATCCAGCCGGCCTCGTCCTGGACATCATCAAAGGCATTCCCTACGCCGACTTCGAGCTCTCCGGTACGAAAGTCCCGCTGAGCAAGGTCCGGCTGCTGCCGCCCGTACTCCCCAACAAGGTCGTGGCCATCGGCCGCAACTACGCGGAGCACGCGGCGGAGCTCGGCACCGAGGTCCCGGACGTACCCATCGCATTCTTCAAGCCCACCACTTCGGTGATCGGCTCCGGCGATGCCATCGAGTACCCCTCGTTCTCCCGGGAACTGCACCACGAGGCCGAGCTGGCCGTCGTCATCGGCCGGATGTGCCGCGACGTCCCGCGTGAACGCGTCAAGGACGTGATCTTCGGCTACACCTGCGCCAACGACGTCACCGCCCGCGACGTCCAGCAGCGTGAGAAGCAGTGGGCCCGCGCCAAGGGCTTCGACACCGCGTGCCCGCTGGGCCCCTGGGTGGAGACCGGCATCGACCTTGCAGCCGCCGGCGACCTCACCATCCAGTGCACGGTCAACGGCGAACAGCGCCAGCTCGGACGTACGAGCGACATGATCCGCTCCATCGAGGACCTGGTCGTCCACATCACCGAGGCCATGACGCTGCTCCCCGGAGACGTCATCCTCACCGGCACCCCCGCCGGGGTCGGCCCCCTCACCGTCGGCGACGAGGTCGCCGTCACCATCGAAGGCATCGGCACTCTCACCAACAAGGTGATCAAGCGTGGCTAACGCAGCAGTCCGCGTACGTTTCTGTCCCTCGCCGACCGGCAACCCCCATGTGGGACTGGTCCGCACCGCCCTGTTCAACTGGGCCTTCGCCCGGCACCACCAGGGCACCATGGTCTTCCGCATCGAGGACACCGACGCGGCGCGCGACTCCGAGGAGTCCTACGAGCAGTTGCTCGACTCACTGCGCTGGCTCGGCCTCGACTGGGACGAGGGTCCGGAGAAGGGCGGCCCGCACGCCCCGTACCGCCAGTCGCAGCGCATGGACGTCTACCGGGACGTGGCGGAGAAGCTTCTCGCCGGCGGCTACGCCTACCGCTGCTACTGCACCGTCACCGAGCTGGACGAGCGCCGCGAGGCCGCCCGCGCCGCGGGCAGGCCCTCCGGCTATGACGGCCACTGCCGCGAGCTGACCGATGAGCAGAAGGCCGTGTACGAACGCGAGGGCCGCGAGGCCATCGTCCGCTTCCGGATGCCCGACGAGCCGATCACCTTCACCGACCTGGTGCGCGGCGAGCTGACCTTCACCCCGGAGAACGTGCCGGACTACGGCATCGTCCGGGCCAGCGGCGCACCGCTCTACACGCTGGTCAATCCGGTGGACGACGCCCTGATGGAGATCACGCACGTGCTGCGAGGCGAGGACCTGCTGTCCTCCACCCCGCGCCAGATCGCCCTCTACAGGGCGCTGATCGAGCTCGGTGTCGCCAAGGAGATCCCGGCCTTCGGGCACCTCCCGTACGTCATGGGCGAAGGCAACAAGAAGCTCTCCAAGCGCGACCCGCAGTCCTCGCTCAACCTGTACCGCGAGCGCGGCTTCCTGCCCGAGGGCCTGCTCAACTACCTCTCCCTGCTCGGCTGGTCGTTCTCCGCCGACCAGGACGTCTTCTCGATCGCCGAGATGATCGAGCGGTTCGAGATCGCGGACGTCAACGCCAACCCGGCCCGCTTCGACCTCAAGAAGGCCGAGGCGATCAACGCCGACCACATCCGCCTGCTCGACGTGAAGGCCTTCACCGAGGCCTGCGAGCCCTGGCTGAAGGCCCCGCACGCCAACTGGGCGCCGGAGGGCTTCGACCAGGCCGCGTGGGAGGCCATCGCCCCGCACGCGCAGACCCGGCTCACCGTGCTGTCGGACATCACCGCCAACGTCGACTTCCTGTTCCGCGACGAGCCCGTCGAAGACGAGGCCTCCTGGCAGAAGGCGATGAAGGAGGGTTCGGACGCGCTGCTGCGCACGGCCCGCGAGAAGCTCGAGACGGCCGACTGGTCCAGCCCCGAGTCGCTGAAGAACGCCGTTCTCGCCGCAGGTGAGGAGCACGGCCTCAAGCTGGGCAAGGCCCAGGCCCCGGTCCGGGTCGCCGCCACCGGCCGCACGGTCGGGCTGCCGCTCTTCGAGTCCCTGGAGATCCTGGGCAAGGAGCGCACCCTGGCCCGGATCGACGCGGCGCTGGCCAAGCTCACCGCGTAGCGAGGGAGCGGCGCGGTACCTCACACAGCGCTTCACACAGCGGGGGGGGGGGGGCGGCCGCGGCGGCCCCCCGCGCGGCGGCGGGGGGGGGGGGCGGGGGGGGGCGCCCCGCCCGCGCCCCCCCCCCCCCTCGGGGGCGCGGGCGGGGCGGCTGGCCGGGGGACGATGCCCGGCGATGGAGGCGACCATGTCCAGCACCTGGCGGGGGGGGGGGGCGCGCCGGGGCGGGCGGGTGCGGCCCGCCCGCCCCCCCCCCCCCCGCTTCGTGCTGCCGGGGGAGCGGACGGTGCCGCGCCCGCAGCGGCGGACATCACCGAAAGGGGAGCCGGGCTCGGCGAATGCCGTTAGGGTCGGGCCATGGCCGTGAAAGCCGTGGTGTGGGACATCGACGACACGATCTTCGACTACACCGGAGCCGACACCGCAGGGCTGCGGCGGATGCTCGACGCCGAGGGGATGCCGCACGGCTACCTGTCGGCGGACGAAGCCCTGCGGCGCTGGCGGGAGCTCACCGCTCGGCACTGGGACCGCTTCGCCGCTGGAGCGGTGGACTTCCAGGGGCAGCGGCGAGACCGCGTCCGCGATTTCCTCGGCAGGCCGCTGAGCGATGCCGAGGCCGACGAGTGGTTCGGGCGGCACGTCGTGCACTACGAGGCGGCATGGGCGCTCTTCCCGGACTTCCTGCCCGCGCTGGACCGGCTGAGCGGTTCGTACCGGCATGCCGTTCTGTCGAACTCGTCGATCCACAACCAGGACCGCAAGCTGCGCGCTCTCGGGGTGCGGCATCGTTTTGAAGCGGTCCTGTGCGCCGTGGAGCTCGGCGTGTCCAAACCCGAGGCCGCGGCCTTCCTCGCGGTCTGCGACGCACTCGGCCTGCCGCCGCGGGAGGTCGCGTACATCGGCGACCACCCGGACATCGACGCCCGAGGCGCGGTCGAAGCCGGACTGGCCGGTATCTGGCTGGACCGGTCGGGACGGGGCGGCAGGCCGGAGCTGACCCGGATCGCGGCGCTGGACGAGCTTCCCGGGGTGCTGGGCGATACCCGTTTTGGAGCGCCGTCCACCTTCGGGTAATGTTCTTCCTGCGCCGAGGGAAGCGGGCCGAAAGCCAAGGACCGGAAGCGCACCAACCGAATGAAACCCCCGCAGGGGGGTTGAGTTTTGGTGGCCTATGGTGTAATTGGCAGCACGACTGATTCTGGTTCAGTTAGTCTTGGTTCGAGTCCAGGTAGGCCAGCTCGCAGAGCTCATCTGCAAAGCCCCCGTTGTGTAGCGGCCTAGCACGCTGCCCTCTCAAGGCAGTAGCGCCGGTTCGAATCCGGTCGGGGGTACAGATCCATCCTGCTTGATCATCCGGGTCGCTCCCGATGATCCAGTGGTGACATCATCCGGCGTCTGCCGGATGGGATCGCTAGGGCCCCCGTTGTGTAGCGGCCTAGCACGCCGCCCTCTCAAGGCGGTAGCGCCGGTTCGAATCCGGTCGGGGGTACTGGTCTACATCACCATGGCCTATGGTGTAATTGGCAGCACGACTGATTCTGGTTCAGTTAGTCTTGGTTCGAGTCCAGGTAGGCCAGCTCGCAGAGCTCATCTGCAAAGCCCCCGTTGTGTAGCGGCCTAGCACGCCGCCCTCTCAAGGCGGTAGCGCCGGTTCGAATCCGGTCGGGGGTACAGAACGAGGAGGCCCTTCCCATCCGGGGAGGGCCTCCTCGCTTTCATGGCTGCCTCATCGGCCGAAGCGCCGGAACGACTCCTCCGCCTCGGCCAGTCTGCGCAGACTCAGCAGCACCGGCTCGTACAGCACGGTGCAGGCCACCGCCGCCTCCACCTGTGCCTCCTCGTCCTCGTACTGCTCCACCAAGTCCAGGTCGGCGACGCCCAGTTCACCCGCGCTGCGGGCGTAGGGGAGAAGCTGCTCCATATCGCAGGGGTAGCCCAGCCGCACCATGGTGGCGATCGCGCCGACCAGCATCCGGTACGCCGGCGACTCGGCGCCCGCTTGGCGGCCGAAGTCCCAGCCCATACACTCCATCAGGGTTTCGGCGGTACGGCGTGCCGTCCCGGCCGCCGGATCGTCCTCGCCCGCCTCCGGAGTGTGCGGCAGGGACCAGACCGCCGCCCCGATCCGCGAGTGGTGGTCGAGGGAGTCGTCCCCGACCGCCGCCAGCACGTCCCGGGCAGCGGCCACCGGTATCCGGCCCACCTGGATAAGCGCGCGCACCAGCCGGAGCCGACGCAGATGGCCCTCGTCGTAGTCGGCCTGGGTGGCACTGATCCGCCGCCCGGCCGGCAGCAGCTGCTCACGCAGGTAGTACTTGATCGTCGCGGTGGGTACACCGCTGCGCTCGCTGAGCTCCGCCATCTTCATCCGCTTGCCACCTTCGCTTGCACCGTTCTTTGGGGAGTGGCACTATCTAACTATAGATAGCTCCACTATCCAGTAATCCTTGCCAGGGAGGCGGCCATGGGTGCGAAGCCGGTCACGGGGCGTATGACGGCGCGGTCGGAGGAGGGAGTGACGGTCTTCCTCATCGGGATGCGCATCAACAACTTCCGGGCGCTGCGCAGTTGGCTTCCGGTGGCCGCGGCGATGCCGCGGATGATCATCGAGCTCTCGAAGGAGAAGGAGCGCGGGCTGCTCGGTTTCCAGTACCTGCTGGGCGGGCCCCGGCTGCTGTACGTGGTCCAGTACTGGGAGTCGAAGGAGAAGCTGCTCGCCTACGCCTCCGACCAGGACGGGGAGCACCGGCCCGCCTGGGCCGCCTTCAACCGGCGTCTGCGGGAGGGCAAGGGCAAGGTCGGCTTCTGGCACGAGACGTATGTCGTCCCGGCAGGCGCCTACGAGTCCGTCTACATCAACATGCCGGAGTTCGGCCTCGGCGCGGCGACCGGAATCGTCCCGGTAGGCCGTCGTGGGGAGCGGGCAGCCGACCGGCTCAAGGCCGCCTGACGCGTCCGTCCTCACCGGAACGCGTCCGGGTGCCTGGTCGCCGTCGGTTCCGCGGACGAGCCCGGGCCCGCCTCTGCCATGTGGGGCGCCGGCGCCCCACGCGGCAGAGCCGCGTTCCGGCAGGGCGACCGGAGGACGCGGGCGCGGAGGCCGGAGGGGCCCCCACCGGCCGCGGGCGCGCGCGGGCGTGGGCGGTGGGGTCCCGCCGCGCGCGGCGCCGCGC